>CALLVY010000195.1 GCA_938015925.1 uncultured Saprospiraceae bacterium | reverse complement strand
AGATCAACGATAAATAAATTATCAATTCCCGTTTTGTTATTTTTTTACTTGATGGCAACAAAAGAATACCCACCACCCCACATCCCCCCATTTAACACCACTAAAATAACAATAATCTCCACAATCCAGATAATCTCCTCCAAAAACAAACGTTTTTAAATGCTTGTAAACGTTTTTAACGGTTAAAGCAAGGCTTATTCCAGGCCATAGCAACGCCAATAGCTAACAGAGACCGATTGGATTAGTAGACGGTAAGCAGATTGATTTTATATTTTCAGAGGTGGGCTCAGAAAAGAAGCCATGGCTCGAGCGAGCCAACTCAGGAGGAAGGAACGAAGATTTACATTGAAAACCAGGAACACTCTTTGTAATTCCAGGCACGACTTTTAAGTCTCAACGAACTTGGAGGAATGCAGGATAGGGTCGTTTTAAATAGTACTGGTGTCTTATTTTATTTCAAAAATTCTCTCGGTAGAGGAAGCCATTTTAAGCAAGAGCATTGCCATTAGGGGCTGGTGGAATTTCGGCTCTAAATGCTTGATAATAGGACAAGACGCCTTGTGGGTCTTCTATTTGTGGCCAATGTCCAATCTCTGGCGCCAATAGTTTTACATTTGGATTGGGAATCAATTCTTTATATCGATTGGCCATATGAATACCGGAATTAGGATCGAATGGACCATTGATAAAACACATGGGAACTTGTGTGGTTTGCATGGCATGGATCCATTTTTCTTGATGGTTCATTTTGTCAAAAACCAGTCGTCCGATCAAATAGGCGATTGACTTGCCCTCCTTATAATTTAAAATATCCCAGAATTGATTGACGAGTTGATCCGACGGTTGGGTCTTGGGACCAAAAACTGATTTTATCGATTTTTCCAATTTCTTTTTAGTGAGCAGATTGCTCAACAACTTTCCTATTGGCTTGGGAGATTGGGAAAGCAAGCGTTGTATCATTCTTGGTTTGTAAGTATCCATAAACAAGCCACCGTTCATAAAAACTACCGATTGCATTTTAAAGCCGTTCTGTGAAGCTAAGTCCCTCGCTAATAGTTCTTGCACAATACTGACTCCTAGATCATGGGACAGGATATGGGTTTCTTTGATCCCCCAATGCGCAATTAGGAAATTGATTATTTCGCAATGTTCTTGAAAGCTATAGCTATGATTTTTGGGTTTATCGGAAAAGCCCATTCCCAAATAATCAAATGTAAAAACGGTGTAGTTTTTTACCAGATTTTTCCAAACAGATTTCCACTCAAAGGTATTGAAAGGATATCCATGCAGGACTAAAAGATTGGGACCACTCCCCTCTTTTAGGCAAAATATTTGATGGCCTTTTACGTCTATTGTCTGACCTTTGTTTTTCCAAGCAAGCACTTCTTTGTCCATTCCTAGTTTATTGTGATTAGTAATAGCACAAAGCTAGTCATTCGGGATTATAGATATTTGTAAAAATCGGTCGTTTTCGTTATCGGATAGATTTTTGGGGGTTTGGTTGGTATACTTTTTTATTTCTTTATTAAAATGGGATCTGTCGTAATAGTTTTGGCTGGAGAATAAATCTCCTTTTTTGAGGTCTTTATAGGATGCCGAACATCGCAATATATTACAATAACTTTTTAAGGAGAGCCCAAACATTTTATTAAAATATCTATTGATTTGTCTGCTGGACCAAAATACTTTATCCGCAAAATAGCTCACATTGTGATTGCCTTTTGTCTGGCTCAATAAGCTGAATAAATGTAATTTTCGATTGTCTAAGTCCACCGGATTGATGGCTTGACTTATTATTGAACTTAAGTCATCTATCGAATCTAAGTTTTCGGAAAAGTCAAATGCATTTAGCTTCCAAAAATCATCGGGCAACATTTTTTCGGTATTTAACAAGGGAGCAATACTTTCGCAGAATACATATTCCGCAGCTGGTAATTTGAATTGTATTCCGAAAAGTTGATGATTGGGAGGAATGATTACTTCTGCTTCTTTTGTCCAAAGTCCTGTTAGTTCTGTACTTTGGTATTGGTAATTATCAAAGCGAACGATGAGATCAAAAAAACCGTCTGGTAAAATCGTGTACACCAGATCTTTTGAGGAATCATTGTCTAAGCACCAAAAACATCTGATGTAGGGTTTTAAACGCTCATTAGCGGCTTGTTGGTGGTAGTTCATTTAATATTTTAAATTTATTTTTAGGTATGTCTTTTACTTTTTTCATTTTCTTGTTACCAATCACTGTGTCTACTTAAGCGACTTTAGCTGCGGCAACAAGTTTTCAAAATCCATGTCACGACTTAGGTTTATGAATGGACCGATCGCGGACGCGGCCCATTCCCGACCAGTTTCCCCAACTACTCTTTGATTAATCTTTTAATCCAAACCCCATTTTCAGCGCTCACTTTTACAAAATACAAACCCTTAGGCAAATCAGAAACATCCAATGCCGTCCCCTTATAAATAGTCTGAAAAACAGTTTTTCCAGTAGCGTCTAGAATTACAATTTCCCCTTTTTCTATTCCAGCAATTTGCAATTGGTCATTTACTGGATTGGGATAAACTTGTAAGGCTCTTTCATTTGAAAAATCAACAGCGATCACCTTTGAGTATACATAAGTTCCTGCAAAATCAAGTTGTTTCAAACGATAGTAATTGATCCCTACTGATGGGTTTAAATCATGATAAAGGTATTCTTTCATTTCATTTGTTGTTCCTTGTCCTTCAACAAAAGCAATTTTTTCTTTGTCCCAACTCCTTGGATCGTTTAGCTTTTCTATTTCGAAACCCCAATTGTTTTGTTCACTTGCGGTGCGCCAATTCAATTGAATTTGGTTCTTATTTACCGCGCCTCTAAAATCAATTAATTCAACAGGGAGAAGGGAACAACTTGTAGAAGCTCCACAAGCAACATCCTTTTGACCACCTGCTTATCTCTTTTGGGAATTCAATTTTTTCAATTCGCAGTGCAGACATGGGCTCCTATAGTCGGCGGGTCGACCGGATTGGAGGACAGAACTACAATGAATTGTTGGATGCTATGCTTTAGATAAATAGGAACAAACACAATAAGCAGAATAGTATCCAAAGCACAAACGCAAAGAACAAGGTCCTGTATTTTTTCCCGAAGGTTCCATTATAGAACTCATAACTTAATGTAACAAAAATAAGAATGGAGATTGAATACCAAAAAAAACCAACTAATCCAGAATGGAAATTCAGTATTGCATACATGCAAATTCCAAAATTAAAACCTGGTATAGCTGCAAATAAAGTAGAAAGCGTTTTTTGAAAAAATTTAATTCTCCAATCCTTATTCAAGGTGTATTTATCTACAATTATTCCGGCAAATATAGAGTTTGGAAAGAAGGCTCTTAAATACGATTCTTCCGTTTTATCAATTTCTGCATTATAAATATAATCATAAAATAGTTCGCTAAACCCTATGAAGGACAAACTAAGCATTGTCATTTTTACCAATAGGTATAAGAGAATAATTGGAAAAATTATCAATATTAAGGAGATAGAAATTTTTACACCAACAACCGGAAGGGAAATGGTATCTATTTTTTCACCTACCAAAAAGCTCATAAAAATAAATAGTATCAGTACTTGTAATTTAACATTATTCTCAAGTGGTTTGTAAATTTCATCCAAGCGCTCAACTATTTTAAAAAACTTTTCGTGTTCTGACATAGACTATTTTTTTGGCTGCAAGTAAAGGATTGGTCACTCCTAATTGTTGATTTATAGGGTACTTGATTTACACTCCGGTGGTCGCTCTAATTTAAACAAAGTAATACAATCCTAAAAACCACTCCATGATTTATAAATTTTATTTTTTATCACCAAGAATTAGAATGGGATTTGAGTTCTATTTTGAGGAGAAAACAGGATTTGATTTTGTATTTTTTTAGGCCTCTTTTGAATTGAGTAGTTTTAGTTTGCTGGTAGTATTGACGGGGATGTATGCGATGTGGCATCCCGAATGGGCGCCATACCCGAATACATTTTGTTACATCTCGGTTTTCAATTTTAACTTATACTTTTCTTCATACATTTCTACGAATTTCATTATTAGTGAATCTTCATTTAGCTTTTCAATTACAACCTCGTACTCTTGTCCATTTCCAGTTCCTATTCCTCCAGAGTTGGGGTATTCTAAATAGAAATTATATTTTTCCTTTAGATTGAAAGGTTGTTCAGTCCTGATTGATATTAGATTCGAATCAATTCTTAACATAATTGGTTTAACTTGTTTACTTGATAGTTCACTTATTGTCCCGCTATAATTACCTATTAATTCAATTCGCTGTCTTTCAATTCTTTTATCTTCTAGTTCCCACATTTTTTTCGAGAACCAAGGAAAAGCAAATACATTGATTTTTAATACCACAATTATTGTCGGGATTAACAGGCTTCCAATTAATTTGAATTTATTTCGATTAACAAGGCTTATCAAAATCCAAATTCTAAACCCAATAGCAATGAAATCATAAATCACGTTTATTGGATTCGCCGTCCCCGCAAATCCTGTTACGTATCCACCTTTGTAAAACAAGTATTTCAGTATCCAAATTGTCAATTCAATTGCCAGAAGGTTTATTCTAATTTTTTTATCTGATGTTTTAATTGCCTTGATTATTAGGAATGAAGAAAGAATAAGGAAAATTAGATTTCCTATTGAAAGCATTTCTAATCCAAAAACACCCCCAAATGCTTGTGAATTCTCAATTCCTATTATTGAGCCGACTACTACCATTCCTAAAAGTAGTTTTAGTTGTTTGATATTGTCGGTTAGTTTATCCAAAGGCTATTTCTTTTTTTGTTTTTTACTGAGAGGCAACAAAAGAATATCCACCACCCACCAATCCCCATTCAACACCACTAAAATAATAACAATCCCAACACCTCACCTACTTCTTCCCTTCCCAAAACGTCCAAACGGAACTCTCCCAAATCCATTCTTACAAATAAGCGTACACTTTTGTCTTGTCCGAAAACTTCTCAATTTTAAACATTCCAAGTTTATCTATTTTAGTGTTGATGGCTTTTAAGTCCTGTCTAAAAAAAGTTTTTCCTGCTTTTAAATTGTCTCGATTCTTCCAATACTCATATTCATTTGGAATTTCTATCCATTCTACTTCCTTATACTTTATTGGTTCCAAAAAATAAGGTTTAAAATCTACGGAATCAAAAAGATACCCTTCAACTATCTTATCATAAACCAACTTGTATTTGATATATATTTCATCGAATTCAATTGTCAATCCGTCAATCAATTTGTACCATTTAGTATTATTCAAATAAGAGCCAGAATAATTTCTTCTAACAATCTCCTCTATATTTTTCGATTTATTTTTTACTATGTCGTGAAGTCTTGCATCCATATCAGAGATTTATTTCATTAAACAAACAGTATTGGGACCATTTTAGAAATCGAAGATTCCCGTAGTAATAAACTCTAGTTTGCAATTCTTTTCTATTTTTGACATCCAGTCCAATACCTTAAAGTTCTACCTCCTCAAACAAGTCCACCAATTTTTTACTGGAAGGTCTTGGCGCATCTGCATCTACAATATTTCCATCAGGATCTATTAAGATAAATCTATGAATTCCTTTAATTACATAGTCTTCTATAAACTGAGATTGCCAGGCATTATCAGCAAACAACTGCATGCCACCCAATTCTTTATCGACGATCATTTCTTTCCATTTTCCATGATCTTTTTCAGCATCAATAGAAATACTTACAAACTCAATATTCTTAGCATGAAATTCTTTTTCAACTTGCTTTAAAGCAGGGATTTCTCTTATGCAAGGACCACACCAAGTCGCCCAAACATCTACATAAACATATTTTCCTTTCAGGTCTGCTAAAGAAGTTTTACCGCCCGCATTATTTTCATAATCTACAAATTTTGGCGATGCACTTCCTTTAACCAAAGCTGCCACCTTATTATAGATTTCTGTTATTTTTTTATTGTAAGTTTCGTCTACAGCGGTTTGTAAGTATAAATCATAATACACCTTTGGATCATTGGCATAGGTGACCGCATTTTTAGCATTGTCGTAAGCTAATTTATTTTTAATATTTTGATTTTTTACCGCATTATTAATAGCTTCTAAATAAACGGTTCCGTAATCTAAGGTGGAATCTTTTTCTAGCGTATCTTGAACTCGATTCATTAAACTAGTGCTGATTAAAGCTCTATAATTTTCAGAAAAATTAAAGTCCTCTTCCTTTTCAAAGGAAACAGTTTTCATCTTTTTCTTAAAACTTTCTGAAACTTCAAATGCTGGATTTTTCGATATATATCTATGAATCCGGTTGTAATCAAGCAAACTCGATTGATACTCATAAGCGATATTTGCCTGCTCATTTTTCTTAAAATCCTCCGAAAGACCATCTGTATTAGAAAGCAAATATTCCTGCTTCATTTTCTTAGCGACCAAGGTGTCTATAAAACTGGTTTCCTCTAAAGCATAGACCCTCATCATCGCATTTCTAGGCGCCTCCCCTTTTTCAAGTCCAATATTTTTTTTCTTAAAAAGGTAATTTGAAACAGCACTTCCTTTGCCAGAAATATAAAGAGTCGAATCTACCTTTTCTGCGTCAAAGTTAACGGTAAGGTGATCTCCTTTTTGTACAAATAGCGGAACAAGAGTTCTACTGTACCTAAGATTATAGCTATCATTATTCGCTAACTTCATCGTATCTCTAAACATTCCGTTTTCATCTAATTTTATTTTCTTACTAAAATCGGAATCAAAAAGATTATTAATTGAGATTTCTTCAACGGATGCATTGCTAATCGTACCAGAAATAACCGCATAATCAATTGGAGTATCAATCGCCTTTTTTTCTGTACAGGAAACAAATACGAGGGCTAGGATAAGCGCAAATAATGATTTTTTCATAATGGGAGGTTTTGAATGAAGGTTTGAATGGCGTGAATTTCTTCCCGACCGTATATCCTCAAATAACAAGTCGGTAGACATCAAATTAAAAGACTCGTTCTGGCCATTTTGTAGTTAGCTCCCCTACTATATCTCGCAGGGAAGCTAACTGCTATGGTCAATGACTAAGGTGGCTTACTTCACCACCAATTTAATAATTTCTTCTCCCCGATCATGACGCGCCTTCAGCACATAAACACCAGTGGGAAGTCCTGCTAAATTCATAACGAACTGATGGTCGGAAACCATCTGTTGTTTTTGTAAGCGACCACTTAGATCGTACAGCCGCAGTTCTGTTTCTAGACCAGCGTCGACATCAAGTAATCCAAACAAGGCTCCACTAACAGGATTTGGATAAACCTGTAATCCTAATTTGGCACCTTCAAATTTGGCGGTACGAATTGGAGAGTATTCATATTGACCGTTAAAGTCTTTTTGGCGTAAGCGGTAGTAATATTGGACATTGGGTCTCACTTCCTCATCCAAATATTCATAATGATTGACCAGTTGAACATCATCGGTCGCCAGTACTTCTCCAATGCTTGTAAACGCTCTTTCGGTTTCTGTACGACGTTCGATTTCAAAACCTGCATTATTATACTCATTTGCCGTTTCCCATTCCAATTGAATGGCCTTTTCCGCTGCCGCAGCATTGAAAGATAAGAGGTCAACGGGTACAGCAACTAGCGTGCAAAAGTCTAGTCCCCAGGAAAGGAGTTCTCCTCCATCTTGGTTAGCGTTATCATTAATTTGCAAAGTCCAATTTCCAGCGATTGGTAAACCATCAAAAACAGAAAGTGGATTCTCTGGCAAATAGGAACCACCTTGGCCTAGTGGATTACAAGGGGCTGAATTTACGGGATCAGTTGCACTATCACTAAAGCTCAAATTGAAGTCATTATCGGAGTTACATTCTCCGTCCCAAAGTAAAACGGTTGGGCTTCCTCCTGGACCAATAAGCTGAACCGTAAGGTCTCCGACATAGGTATGTGTCCCAATTACATTTGAGATCTCCATTCCACTAATGGTGCCCGACCCCGTGGCCGCAATGACAGAACTCACCTCAGGAGTTCCTGAACTAGAAATCGATACTGGCGTGTTTTGTATAAAGGCAGCGGCGCAATCTTTTGTTGTAAATTCACGAGACAAAGACCAAGGAGTATCCCCGCAAATGGTAGTGGCCTTTACCCGCCAATAATAAACCGTCAATCCTGTTAAGCTCACATTCAAGGAATAAGAATTCGTGGATACCGTTTCATTTACGACCAAACTTCCAAAACCTGGATCGGAAGAAACCTGGACATCATAAGTAATTGCATTTGTTTTTTCCACCCAAGAAAGGAATGGAAATAAGCTTAGATCCACTTCATTATCAGCTGGTGTATCAAGAGTGCTTAAACCAGCAGCTGGTTCTACGGTAAGCACATAATTGAAATCTCTAACAATTGAACCGCTTGTCCCGGTAACCGTAATGGTATAACTACCTTCCGCTAAACCAGCAGTATTACTAATATCAAAGGTAGTTCCGTTACCTGCGGTGATCATTGGACTATCAAAGGTCAGGCTAGTACTTCCGGGTAAGTTGCTGGCGGTTAAAGTAACATCTCCGGTAAAGCCAGAAATACTGGAGGTCGTAAGTGCTATATTGGCTTCCACATCTCCTGGACATATCGTTGCCAATGGATTCGGTAAGTTTAATAAAAAAGTAGGTCCGGCAGAGACTTGGATTTCAAAATTCGAAGCGGATATATTGTAAAAAATATTGTCGGAACAACGCACTTGAACTCTTGCTGTTGTCGTAATGCCTATGGGCACCACGATGTCTGCAGTTCCGTTATTGGCAACACTATTGGCAAGAACCGTAGAGTAAGTAAATCCTCCATCATAAGACAATAGGATGTCGACATTGGCACAAGAAACAGGAGCAACATCGGTTCCCGCCACATCCCAAGTAACGGTTTGGGTCGCGCCTTCAAACCAAATCACTCCACTTGTCGTAGGCGAAGTCACCAAAAATGGCCCGCCTCCAACGGTTGTAATTACGATATCATCTTCGGCGGTACAAGATATGCTGTTCGTGCTATTGTCTCGTACGGTAACTCGAAAATCCATGGTACGTGCGACGGATGGCAAGACTTCCCAAGTAGGCGTCGAACCCGCAACTACCGCAGCTAAATTTGGAAGATATCGTCCATTGTCCATCGAAGGAGGAAAGGAACGAAAACTCGGTCCTAGTGTATTAGTAGGCTGTGGTGGTATGGCTTCCGCTACATCATTATTGAATTGTTCCCAAGTGAATGTCAATGGATCATTGTCTGGATCAGAAGCAGTGGCCTCAAGACGTAATGGTGTAGAAATTGGAACGCTTACGTCAGATCCAGCAGCAACCGTTGGAGCGGAGTTTGCGCTCGCAAGGATAGTGGCACAACTAGTACTCAACATCCGTGCGGACATTTGCTGAATACTAATGGCATGAAAATAATAATCAGGAACGCTTTGGACTTGATTGGCACAAGCCGAAGTTACGTAACTCATGATCGTCGTTCCTGCTCCTGGTTCCATTGCACTGGCAGATGACCGTTGGCAGTCTTCTCCTTGTGTATGTCCGGCTCCAAACTGGTGTCCCATTTCATGCGACCATACTTTCAAAAATCGTGGTTGGGTAATTCCCGTGGCACTAGCTCGAGTGACTCCTCTTGCCTTACTTGAACCACAAAGCACACTTAGTCCTGCGACTCCGCCGCTTCCTCCACCGCTTTGGCCCAATACATGTCCAAGATCAAAATTCGCGCTACCAATGACCAAATCAAGATTATTAATGTTCTCCCCCAACATGGTGGTGGAGCTACTATTGGTATAGGGATCAGTCGCTCCGTCGTAGTAGAAAATATCTGCTAGATTAGCAATCAGAATAAACCGAGCGGTGATATCTTGTTCGTACCATCCATTGATTTGATTAACATTGCTCACGATGTGAGCAGTCACGGTCGCATCATCCGCCGCATTACCAGCAGAAGATGCACCAAGGACTCCTGTTGCGTATTCTCCGGTCACGGCAATGGCGAGTCGATAAGTTCGAAGTTGACAATCTCCAGCATTAGAAACCTTCTTCAAATCTGTAGATTCAATTGATTTATCATCCAAGGTTCCGCATTCAAAGGGCTCCGTGTTCGCGGGCAGATCGCTTTCGTAGTAACTTAAGTAGTGTTCCGTATCTCCTTTCGCATAAGGCTTCAGGAAAGCCAGACCTTCTGGAAGTTGCAACATGGCGTTTAAGCCATTGCTGGTCCAATCAAGACGAATCCGATGACTTGGATCATTGATTCCATAACCATGATAGGTTTTAAAGGAAGGGTACTTAGCGGCTAGGGCGGGTTCCATCATTGAATATTCGACCAGGTGAAAGGCTTCTATTTTCCCATCGGACATTAGGACTTCGAAAGGTTCTGATTTCTTAGTCCCGGAGGCTTCTTCCTTTGGTACGGAATTCAAAATCACTTCTAATTTATCCGTATCAAGCAGTAGCGTTTTATAATTATTGGGGGTGATGATGCGTTTTTCTTTTTTTTGAGCATCCATAAAGACAGATTCTTCCAACTCTTCAAATGGGGCATTTATGGTTTGTGAAATCAAAGAGGGAAGAAGAAATAGACAAAAGCAAGTAGAGAGAACAAGGTATTTCATAAGGTACGGGGCATTTATATAAAAAAAGTAATATAATACTTTTGTACAAGATTATTTTACCCTAAATGTATTTATCGAATATTTGTCTGATTCTCACCAAAAGGTATTGGTGAATCTTGAGCAGAGCTAAGGAACGTAAGCTTGTTACTAGAGACCAGGAGCCCTTTTAGTAGGCTGTGTACGGCCAAATTTCAAACCTTATTTCTAAATGATTCAATTAGGATAGCTGAGTACAGAACCGTTCGACACCAAAGAACCATGAGGCACGAACTAAAAGTTGGAAAAGATAAAAGGTGTTTAAAGTTTTCCCGCAGATCGCGTAGATTTCGCTGATTTTTTTTTTACGATCGAACGTCCAACATCAGCGAAACTGACAGCGGAAGTTCACGCAGTGAATCTGCGGGACAGCTAACTTTTATCCTGTACTTTTTTACGATCTGTTATTTTAGTGTTTTTTATTTTTTTTAGAAGCATAATGGGAGATCCCTTTTCATTAGAATAGATATCCATTTGTTCACTGTTTATCCAGCGATCATACTATACATAAAACCGCTAGGTCTATATAAGTTTTTACTTTTAGGATTCAATTCAAAAAACAAGGTAAACTTTTCTTTTTTATCCACTGATGTAATTTTGTAAGCGTAAATCCAACGGCTACATTCATTTATCAATTGAGATTCCTTCTTTTGGCTTTGGTGCTTCTTATTTGGAATTTTTAATTTTTCCTCTATCGTGAACGATTTTAGACCTCCTTCACTTTCCCCTTCTCCGTCGCTCCACAACCTAGCAATGAATTCGTCTATTATTAGCTCGTAATTCAGGTCAGCAGATAATTTTAAAACAATTGGATTGGATTCTGAATAACCATAATTGTCTGCTAATGCCTCATTCCAGGTAGCTGATTGCAAGTATCTTTGAGTTGCAGTCAAATTAGATTTATTGAAAATCCTCGAGCAGCTTGCATTTGTGATGGCGATCATTAAAAGGATTAAAAAGTAGCCAAATATATTTTTTATTTTAAGGTTCATAATAATTTCTTTTTTTTGATTTTATCCAATAGCTCTATTAATTACGATTGGCGATTTTGTTTTAGGATATTAAATTTCTGAGTGTATTTTTTTTTGGGAATCGTTGTTTTTTTTTGCTGGGGTACGGTGTTGGAACCGAACCATGGCCGCTCCTATTCTTAGGTACAGGCTTTTTCACAATACCGTGCTCATTATTTTACTTTTTGTTAATGCTTTATTTGTATTTTTTCTTTGTTTTTCTCCTTAATTTCTGATGACTTAAATTATCACCTTCACTTAAGCTGGTACGAGGAAGAGTAGTGAGCACTTAAATTTTCTGATGATTAATTTCATTTTTTATTTCAAACTTATCATCAAAAACATATTATTCCTAGTAGGAAGTAACGACGTGAGGGAAAATCGATTTGAATTGGGGCATTATGAAATCTAGCAATTATTGACAGGACTTGTAAGACGTTGTACAAACGATGGTGACGTATTTAGTGGCACTAGCCCTTTTGCACTTTGTTGCTCGCATTTTATTTTTTCA
>CALLVY010000194.1 GCA_938015925.1 uncultured Saprospiraceae bacterium | reverse complement strand
GCCGATCGATATAGAGGTGCTGGAGCAGCATCAGAAAAAAATAATCAAGCCTGGGGGCTGTATTTTATTTGCTAAAATTGAAGGAACGATTGTAGGTACCTGTGCCTTGAAAAAATTTCCTAATGGCGCGTATGAGCTGACCAAAATGGCTGTGACAGAATCGGCTCAGGGAAAGCAGGTTGGGAAAAAAATTGGCTTAGCGATTTTAGAGAAAGCTAAAGCACTAGGGGCGAAAACGGTATTTTTGGAATCCAACCGAAAATTGCTTCCTGCATTGAATCTGTATCGCCGCTTGGGATTTGTGGAAGTATCCCACAGTCAAGAGAATGAATCAGAGTATCAGCGCTCTGATATTCGTATGGAGATCAAGATTGACTAGAATTAAGGAATTGCCTCAATTTGCCTATAATTAATATTATGTTAAGTAGCTGTTTTTAGCTTCTCCTCTCTTGCTTCCAAACGTCCATAAATAAGGCTTCTTTGACGTTTTAGCATTTACCTAAGTAACGACAAGGACTATTGGATAATCTGCTGTGCGCTTAGTTAAATTGAATGATTTGTGAAATGTTGTCTCGCTGCACGCCTGTGGCATCTTTTAAATAATTTTCTGCAATGGCTATGATCAAATTTGGATCGCCCAATATTTGTTGTAGCAAAGCATAAATGAATGATATTTCCTCATCGCTTTTTTGTTCTTCTAAGGATACAAAAATTACAGGAATTAGACTCCAGTTATTTTCCGCCTTAGCGATCAAGCTGTAAAAAGCATAGTAGCCTTGAATTTCTTCGTCCGCTCCCCCATCGCTGAAACCAAAATTTATTTCAGCGAATTGACTAATCAAAAATCCCTGTGCTTTTGGAGAATTAATGGCCACCAATAAATCTATCGCTTCCTTTCGATGTTCGTCTTTTAATCCCTGATCCAAGGTCAATTTTATTAATTCGGCTGTCAGGGAATCCAGGTGATTGGTATGATGGCTATAACGAGCGATAAAAGGGCTAAATGGAATTTCTTTTAGCTTGCTGCGAGGGTCTAATGCTTGCAGGTTTTTGCGGTGTAGTTCTACTAATAGTTTACCTGCCTTTTGGCGCTCTTCTATCGTCAAGGATTCGTCTGCCGCAATAGCCATCAAAGAATCTCTATTCAAGCTCTGCCCAGAACTGGAATAACAGAAAAAACTAAATAAAAGTAACCATAGATTTCTAGAACGCATAGCCCATCGTAATAAAGCGAACCCCATTAAAAAGTATCCCTAATCCACCCGCAGAAACAGGTGCTTTTTCTGTATAGACCGATAAAAATTTATTGTCAACAAAACGTCTCTCAAATTCTACTTCGGTAATTTTAGTATTCAAATAGAAAACCTGAAATCCAGCCTCTATCCCAAGACTGAATTGTTCGTTGAAATAATATTTTGCACCAATAAAAGGATTGACGCCAACTTTTATAGTTTGTACCAATCGATTGATATTACTTAAAGTGCTAAAAGAAATATCGTTGAAAATAGTTTGAAACCTAGTGCCAGCATCCACATTGCTATATTGACCAAAGAAATCAAGCCCGTAGGTATGGCTTAATCTTTTGCCCTGTTTTTGTTTTTCCAAACCAATGCCAAAGGAAACATTAGATCTTTCGGAAGGGTGTAAAACGACACCGGAGGTGTCTCCTATCATTTTATTGGGATCATCGCTAAAATTTATTTGAGAACTTACCGTGATAAATGTTCTCAATAGTTTTATTGAATTGACTTCTGCTAAATCTTTCCCCCCAAAGGATCGCTTTAATAATAAAGTTCCATCGGCAGTGCCACTCCATAAGCGACTTATGCTACGGACTCCTATCTCCGCATGAAATCTGTTTTTGCTGACTTCAGAGAGGTCTGCTGATTTGAATTTAACTTGAGCAAAAGTGAAGCTTGAACTGATTAGTAATACGGAAAAGACTAAAATTGATTTCATTTTCTATAGTTTATTTTATTTATGTTTTTTGTTTTAAGGGAGCATCGATTGATCTATTTCTTATTGAAGTTGTCCCCATTTTCAAACAGCTTCATTCGGTATACTTTAATTTCCAAATATTTCCTTGCCAATCATGAAAGCCAATAAAGCCTTGATCTTTGGTGTATAAAAAAACTTTTTCCGGGTGATTAGAAGCATAAACATCATAGAACGTTTCTCCCAGAATTTCTAAACTTGGAAAGTATTCCAGGTTCGTTATAATATCAGCTTGTAAATCTCTCTGCGCTAAAAGAAGATCACCATATTCATTATAAGTGAATTCATTGGTGGTTTCCAGTCTGATATTTATTGCATCATAGACTAAAGGGTTTTCTGGGTCATCCAAATGGTATAAAGCCGAAAGATTTGTTTCCATAACCATTTCCAGTTCTTCGTTTCTAAAGGTGCTAAAGGTATAATGAAAACTATGTTCATACCGAATTTCTTCTCTTGGATTTAGCAAACATTCTCGGGTTTCAAAGTATTCAAAACTTCCCTCGTTAAAGGAATTGAGTTTGTCGAAATTGATTAAGGTTCCTTCTTTATTGATGAAAACAATTTTTGTAATGCTGTCGTACAGGAAATACTTTCTACTCTCTGGAAGTAAAAAGACTTCTTCCAGTTTAATGGTATCGGCACATATGTCTATAGAACCAGACCACATAGAAACGCCTGGTACATCTCTGTAACGGTCATCTTCTTTACAAGTCATCAGACTTAATAAAAAGATCAGAAGAATAAAAATTTTAATGGAATAGGATATCGTTTTCATTTTAGCCGATTTAGAATTAGCGTCTAAAGCAGGTATTCGTTTTTCTATTTTTTGCTTAGAGAAAAGGCAGAAGAGACAATTTCTTTTTTTAGGCTGCTCCCCTATTCGACTCTTTCATCATCTTCAAAGTAAAGCCTCCCACAACAAAAATGATCAATGCCATCAAAGCATAGAGCCATAACTTATTGGTAAACAAAGCCTCTACCTGAACTTTACCTGTTTTTTCTAATCGCTGAGCAGATCCTAAGCTAAGACTTTTTAAATCTTGTGGAATGGTGTTTCTAAAACTAGCAATGTCATATCTAGGCTTCGTCAATTTTTTGTTACCGTAATATAAGGAATAATCCGCAGGAGCACCAAATCTGGCAATTAATTCGGTCGGATGACCTTTGAAACTAGCTGTAGATATTTTTAGCGGCGCATTGTCTTGGTTCTCTATGACTAAGCGAAATTGAGCGGCACGTTGAGCTGAAAAATTAAAGGTATTGTTTTCAAAAGAACTAAGGTAAGCACTTTTAAAATTCCGATAAACAGGCTTCCATCCCTTGGGACTCTTGATGCTATCTGCCAAGTATTGGAGACTTAGCCTTCGGTAATAATCTACTTCAGTAGCCACCTCCACTTTGATCCAGGAAATGGGCACAGACATCGGTAAAGTAAAATCTACGATGGTCTTTTTGGCCTCTTTGTCTTCTTTGATTTCCATTTTTGCAGGCGTGAATTCTTTAAAGATTCCTGCTGAATAAAAATTGCGAAAGACCTCTGCTTTTAATAGTTTGGGAGATTTTTTTGTTGGTATAGAAATTCTGTAATAGCGATATTTTGCTGCGGAAAACACAATCCTGGAATAGCTATAATTGACCTCTGAATTTTTAATAGAAACGATTCGATTATTATCAGAAATAGTAAACCAATCTTTCGAATCCTCACTTCCTTCCAAACGGACTTGCCAATCAAAATTTTCTTCCTGAAAGCTTAATTCTAAATCATTCAATTCCTTAATTTCTGGGCATTCAAAACTAAAAAAATGACGACCTCCTTGACTCACCGTATTAAAAATTTTCAAGCCAATTGCTTCGGAGCGATTATAAGCGGTTTTCGTCTCCACAATATAAGGCGCTTCTATGCTATCTCCACTAGCGTTTGTGCCTAAAATTCGGAGGTCTGAAAGATTGGGCGAAACATGCTGGTAAAGATCACTAGGCAATTCGATCCGATGCCATTGATCTACTGGCTTCTCAATGCTTCGCTTAAAATCGAAAGAAGCGCTTTGTGCAAAGGCTGCAAAGCTGTACAAAAAGAACAAAGCATTCGTTATTAATTTAGGCAGTTTCATCTTCTCCAATATTATATTTATTGTATAGAAAGGAAATAATCAAAAGTAAAATTCCTAGGGAGACCAAGACCACCGTTTTGGAAATGGTGTCTAAGTGAACCAGGTCATAGATAAATAATTTGACCAAGGTGACTCCAAAAAGAGCGATTCCCGCGACCCGCAAATGTCTTTTCTTTTTCCAAATCCCCAAGCCGACCAAGATCAAAGAATAGACGCCCCAAAGAATACTGAGACCAATTTTATAATTGGTAACATCCCTAACCAAGGCGCGTAAATTGATAAACTCAGCAGAAGCAATCCATAGAATGGCAACTGCCAAAATCAGTTCAAAGATCTTAGGGTAAAGCGGACGAATAATTTTACTTAAAGCAAACAAAAGCACTCCACAAATGGCTAGAGAAATATAGCGTATGTAAATATGGTAGCCGCCTCTAATAAAATATTCTTCGCTGTCTCGGTTTAAATAACTTTCGCGCAATTCGCTGATCTCATAAAGTCCAATTCCCAGAAATCCCAAAAGACTCAGGAGGCCAAGGCCAGCCACCAGCATTTCCATTTTGGTATCTGCAAACCATTTGCGATAAACAAAAATCAAAAGACTACAAAAGAGCATGGTATAATTGCACAACCAGATAGACTGAAATCTCAATAGGTCATAATCCATTTTGGTGTAGTTACCAGTCCCATTTTCAGACGGAGGTAGATCTACTTTAGAAAGAATATGTGCTTGTCCCCAGTATTCAGAGATTTCCAAAAAGAAACTTCCAAAAAGTACCAGAATTAAGGCAAAGGGAATCAGGTCTGGAATTTTTCGAAATAATTCAGATTTTATTTGAGTAGGAAAACGTTGGTGTAGATAAAGTATGCCGCCCAGTCCAGCAGCAAAGAGCAAGGAACTCAGGAGATGTATATTGAGGAATGGGGTAAAAAGTTGTTCCTGATCTCCATAGAAATAATGCCCGTAAGTCATCGACCAATCCTGAACCAAGCTGATTACCGCCAAAGCCATTAAGCCAAGAGATAATTGCTCATATACTTCTACTTTTTGGCTCCGCCCAATCCAGAAAAGGAGCGCCGCTTCCCCTATCCAAAGTAAGGTTACCCAATTGCCATCTAATTGAATGGGGATGGCGATGGTTAAAAAGACCATTACCATTCCACTGATCAGATAAAACACATTTTTTCTGGCCATTCCTTTTTGGAAGATCACCATACTCGCAACAAAATGGATTAAGGCATTTATCAAGGTAAACACTCCTAAATACTTTCCCCAAAGAGGATGCATATCACAGAAGTAATAACCGAAACCAAAAAAGAGGAAAGAATTGGCGAGGATAAATATGATATCTTGTTTATCCAATTCCTCCAAACGAATTAATTTGTAGGCCAAAAAAGTCAGATAAAACAAAAGGAAAAAGAGAAATGCAAATACCATTCCCATATAAAAATCATCGACTTTGGCTTCCATAAGAGCCCAACTGCCGAATATCATCCAAGTAAAGACAAAGGCGGAATAGTAAAGTGGTTTCCAATCTTTGCGAAAAGCGATAACCAAAATACCGATATTAATCAATGCCACATAGGTCAACAATGTGAGGACATTTCCCGAGCCACTACTGACCAAAAAGGGGACGCCATAAGCACCGACGAGGCCGATGATGGCAATGACTTGCTTGTCATAATTCAAGGCAGCTACTACCGTAAAAATGGTAAAGAGCAGCATCAAACCAAAAGCCACTAACTGAGGAATCAGGTCATAAAAACTATAGGCCGAAAAGGTAATGAAATATAAAATCGCCATAGCTCCACTCAACAAGACCGCGCTAAAACCCAAGTATTTTTCTTTCAATTTCAAAGCTGTTCCCAGCAATCCAAATCCAACGAGATAACCCAAAATAATCCGAGTCAGAGGACTGATCATTTCATTTTCAATAGCAAATCTAGCTCCGATCACTACTCCAATAAAAGTAATTAGAATCCCAATTTTATTGATGAGGTTTTCTCCAATAAATTTTTCAAAATCAACAGAGGAAGAAAGCTTTTCAAAAAACCCCGGACCGGTCGGCTTACTAACTCTAGGAATTTGTCTTCGTCGACGGAGTGGTGGCTTACTTGGTGAGGAAACTTCCTCTTTCTGACTAAGGACAGGAGCTTGATCGGAAGTGGCAGGAATTTCCTCCCCCATCAGCGGATCAACTTGCAACCTTTCTTTGATGTTACTTTGTCCCAGCGCATTTTGCAAACTAAAAATCTCTGTTCGCAATTCATTGATTTCGAGTTGGAATTGGTCTTGCCTTTTGAGCAATTGCTCTAGTTTGGCAAGTAATTCATTGATCTTTTGTTGGTCATCCATATCAAACTTGTGATTTTAGGATTCGTTAGGAAAGGCATTTGAACGGGCAAAATAGGACAAATATTTGATATGCCAATTTTGTCTTAGATCAAGACCTTCAAAAGAAGGAGGAATCTCATAAATCTATCGACCGAATTTTAGCTACAAAAAAAGCCAAAATCCGTGGATTCCAGCTTTTTTTTGTTCTAATTTTGATCAGAATAGGATCAATTGCAGAAGAGCAAGAAGTTTATTAAAATCGACAAAAATCAATATTGCCAAACGTCTAGGTGTTGCCGAAATATTTTGACCAAATTTTCAGCATCAGAGATTCCTCGGTGCGGAGTACCCGTAAACTCAAAGCCTTCTCGTTTTAGAGCATTTTGCATTCCGCATGGTCGATGAAGTCCTTTCAATTCCTGGTATTGAGATTTTATATTTAGATGAGCCATCACCCATTCGCTTTCCAACTTATGGTATTCACAATCTCTGATCAATTGTTTTCGGTCAAAACTCCCCCAGGAACAGAGAAAGTATTCTTCCTCCTCTACTCCTATCCAATCCTGAAACTCTTCGATAACTTTGGGAAAAGTATTCGCTCGGTCTACATCCTCTTGTTCTATAGTGGTGAGTTCTTTGCAAAAAGGAGACAAAAAAGGATGTATAACAGGTTTGATAAAACGATTGTAAACTCCTGTGGCTTCTCCAAACTGATTGATGCGAAGGGCTCCAATTTCAATGGTTTCTTGATCAATCCCGTTGTTTTTTCCAGGCCAGCAAGTAGCCTCTAAATCAAATACTATAAAATTCAAAGCCTCAATCTTTTTGGTTTAGCGATACTTCACTAAGTGAAACGCTAATTTAAGAATAAATGATACAAAAAAGTTCCTTTGAAGATTTTATCGGGTTACAGATGGTTTAAGGGGGCCTATTTATCGACGAAAGTAAAAAAAAGCAAAGCGAATTAAACCCTTGCTGATTTCGATAGTCTTACAAGTGATATTTAGTAACATCAAATAAAATTGACACAGATGAAAATGATTTCATTGCTTAAAACTATACCTATTTTATTGCTTTTTGCCTTTCTTTTACCAGAAACGACCTTTGCACAAGGACGTAAAGGCGGGAACCTTGATAAAATGAAAACAGCGCTCGATCTTTCGGAGGAGCAAGTCAGCCAAGTACAGACCGTATTCGATGAATACCATCAAAAAATGAAGGCGGAGCGCGCTACGGATTCTCCCAATCGGGAAACATTAAAAGCTTTGCGGCAGGAAAAAGAAAGCGCATTGTATGAAATCCTCACAGAGGAGCAGGGTTTGCTGTATCAGCAATCTATGGAAGAGAAGAAGAACCGAAAGGATAAAAGGCAGGGAATGAAAGAAGGAAATAAAGAAGAATGGAAAGCGGCGAAGACCGAATTGAAGGCTTACCATAAAAATAATATTAAGCCAGTGTTGAGTGCGAAAAGAGCTGCATTTGAAAATGAACTTTCGAGTGCTCAAAAACTGGAGATCAAGGAACTACGCCAAGAGATCAAAAGTATAAAAGCAGATCGAAAAAAAGTTGGTTTTGGGGAAAAAGAAGCGCCGAAAAGCGATGGGATGAAAAAACATAGCCACGGCAAAAAGCATGGTTTGTTTCATCATCATCCTGAATTAAAAGAAAGAGTGAATA
>CALLVY010000193.1 GCA_938015925.1 uncultured Saprospiraceae bacterium | reverse complement strand
TTGTCCAATGGAAATAATTTTTGGCCCTTCCTTTTTCATTCCATTAAGATTGACACTCCATAAATAAGGCATAATGTTTTCGATCATTTCAGCATACCGATCCAATTGATTATGACCGTGGTGAAAATTGTAAATGATGCCAATATCGTATTGAGGAAGTGCCCGAATAATTTTCAATTGATTTTCTGGTTCTCCCAGCCAGCCACCATGATTGTACAGTGCCATTTTGCAATTGATCGATTTCGCTCTTTGGCAGAGATAGCCCATCATTTTTATTCCTTTTTGCAAAGCCTCTTCTTCCGCTAATCCCACAAAATACTCCGGGTGAAAGCCCACCCAAATTTGCGTTTCCAAACCCACTTCTTTTAAGGATTGAAATATATTTTCGCTCATTGGTTTTAGCTGGCCAGGACAATCTTTTTTAGCATTTAGATATAGCCAGGCTGCACTGATTCTAATCCCTTCTTTTTTGGCCATGCGCCACTCCTCTTTCATCGTCGCCAAGTGTTTGGCTCTTCCTCCAAAGGCATATTGCCGAAACCCCAACTCCTTTATCATTTGAATGCGTTCCGACGGATTGCGCTCCTCACTATCAAAAGCCACGATAGACCAGGGAATCAAATTATCTAATCGAAAAAGATAGTCTTGACTAGTAGGCAAAGTATTTTTCCTGGCACAGGAAGTGGCAAGAAGTACACTCGCCAATAAAAGGCCATATTTATATTTGGATAGCCAGACTTTCAATTCTTTAAAAGTTTAAAAACAGTATTTTTTGTTCGTAAAAAATAAATACCGTTTGGCAAACCTGAAGCATCCAAAACAAACTCATAAGCATTGCCACCAAGCCTAGAGAGTTTAGCATTCATTAATTTTCCCTCCACATTAAAAAGTTGAAAATCGCCAATTGGCTCCAGCTCACTTTTTATCGTAAATTGTTGATTCGTGGGATTGGGATATATGATTTCTGAGGACTTCGGAATCGACTCCGTAGAGGTAATTACATTTGTATTGAACACCAGATAAGTAGCCGATAATTTTGGCAAAGTCAAATAATTATTTTTTGCGTATTCTGCCGCATAAGCAGGCACTTCTTTTAAATCATCTGGCCCTCCTCCAATACTATTCCCTGTTACACCATTGACGAAGAATTTTTTATTTCCTGCATTTTTATTTTCGGCATGAACGGTATGCCAATAAATGCTATCTGCGGATATAGCGGTATCTAAAAAATTAAAATTCATTTGTTGCTCCGCATTAGAATAATTGACCAATAAAACCCCAGTCTCTCCACTACTAAAAGTGGAAGCATAAGCACGCACTTCTTGATTGCCATCGAGCGCACTTGCGATCATTTGATCTCCAAAATATTTATCGAAAAAATAAAAAGGGGTGTACATCGGACGTGGGGAATAATCCGGCTGATCAGGATCATTTTTTGCCAACAAACCTTTCGAATGATTGCCATCAATATTCCATTCATTTACCCAAATCGTAGAAAGGGAATAACCGTTTTTTACCACCGCTGCTAAAGTTTCGGCTACAAATAAACCATTAGTGATCGTAGTAGCCTGATCCCCCTGAACATTGAATTCTGTAAAAACAATTGGAAAATAACCTGGAGCACGACCAGAATGATAAGCTGCTGCTGCCTGAACTTCTTGCACATCTTTTTCGATTTCCAATAAAGCATCTGCTGCTGTTTGGGCATCCTCAATTGTAAAATAATGGTGAACGATCAAAAAATCCGTATGATCTTTTACTTCTTTCAAAACCTGATTATTCCATTCAAAATCTTTATGCCACATTACTGCTCCTACCTTGATATTTTCATCTACCGCTTTCATCGTTTCTGCAAAAACCCGAAAATCTTCGCCATATTCTTTACCCGTGACAATACTTCCATTGACATCATAACCTGTTTCCCAAGGCCCATAGCATTCATTCCCTATCTCCCAATATTTGATCTGAGCGTTTTTTTCAACATTTAGAAATTTTACTAAATTAGCCGCATAATCAGCCGCTTGTTGTACGCGTGCCTCGCGCGTGCCCTCAGTAGTAATGCCATAGCGGGCATACATATAATTGACCACTACCGTTGCTTCTCCGTCTGCATTATTTTTGAAGCTCACGAAATTTTCAGGATTCAGATTTTGAGTATTCGTTGCACAAATTCCGTTGACTGGAATTTCAAAAGAAGGAGGGATATTACAATCCCAAAAATATTGGTTGCTACCGGAACCTGCGGGAAATCGAAAAGCACCAAAACTTTCGTATAATTCAGTACGGTCAAGTAAATCATTACCGCTACGAAAATTGGAATTCACACCAAACTGAGTAGGTAAAACAGGGGCTATAATCTTCTTAGTATTTAGAGTCAATTGTAATGCCGCTGTGCCCGTCCCTAAAGATTGTATTTCTACCTCAGCCGGTCTATTAAATTTTCGTGCTTTCCAATGATCAAACTGTGCAATATCTTTAGCTTCTACCTGCGTCAAAATCAAACTTAGGTCATCAAAAAAATAGTCCCCACTCTCTAGTCCGCATTGGAGGTTTATTTGTATGGATGTGATATTGGAGGAAAGGTAAATCGGGATGGAGAAATCCTGAAAACTATTCGTTAAGTCAAAATCATCAAACGTTTGATTTGTTTCCTTCCCGAGAGTATCTACTTCATTGACTCGAATT
>CALLVY010000192.1 GCA_938015925.1 uncultured Saprospiraceae bacterium | reverse complement strand
CGATCTTAAGACCGAAACTTTAGTATTCATCTCGTGCGATTGTGATTGAAAAAGCCGACTGTTTTTTGGTTTTGCGGGCTGTTTTCTAAATATTCGCAAAGATAAATAAATAAGCTGACATATAAATCGGCTTGATTTGGTGCATTTTAGTACAATTCTGCTGAATTTCAGTAGTTTAAGCGAATAACAGGGCCTAAGCCTACACAAGTTCAGGGTGTTCAATAAAGAGTTGAATGCTAGCAGGGCACAAAAATAGATTCAATTGAAAGCTAAAAAATCATATGGCCAGCATTTTCTACATCGCGAAGATCTTGCGGAACAAATTGCCAATAGCCTAATACGGACAGACGATTACCAAAGAGTATTGGAGGTTGGCCCTGGCCAGGGAATGCTTACGAAGTATTTGCTAGAGAAGAGCTACGAGCTTACGGTGGTAGAAGCGGACAGAGATATGGTCGCTTATATTGAAAAGCACTATCCCGAGTTGAAACCGGATATTATTGCCGAGGATTTTTTGAAAGTAGATCTGAAAGAATTTTTCCAGGATGCTCCTTTCGCGATCATTGGAAATTTTCCATATAATATTTCTTCTCAAATTTTATTTAAAATGCTCGATTATAAAGAGCAGATTCCAGAGTTGGTTGGAATGTTTCAAAAAGAAGTAGCGCAAAGAATAGTAGCTGATCCGGGAAATAAAATCTATGGGGTCATCAGTATATTGATACAAGCATTTTATGAAGGAGATTATCTGTTCGAAGTAGATAAGAGTGCTTTTATCCCACCTCCCAAAGTACAATCTGCGGTGATTCGTCTGCGAAGAAGAGAAACACCGATCATGACTTGCGATCACAAACTTTTCCGAGCGATTGTTAAACAAACATTTAGTCAGCGCCGGAAGATGTTGCGCAATACCATGAAGTCTTTTGTCAAAGACCATCCAATGCTAGAGGAACCTTTCTTTCAACAAAGGCCGGAACGCTTGTCGGTAACGGATTTTATCGAACTGACGGATCGAGTAGAACAAGTGATCAAGCGCAAATAATATTTTGATTTAAAACAAATCTTATTTAAACCTTAACAGTTCTCCCAAACTTTAAATAAACGCTAACTAGCAAAATTTACTCAAATTTCGGATAATCCGTTATTTTTGTAATCCCAAATATATTTCTCCAAAACATCAAATGTAATAATCAAATGAAAAGATCCTTTCTCTTTTTCGTTGTTAGCTTCTTTTTTTGCACCACCATTTTCACCCAAGAAAAATTTTCTCAAGAAGCATTTGAGACGCTAGCCAGCAGTCTCAAAGAAATCGAATCCAATGGCAATACCTTCGAACAAAAATTGGAATTACAAGAATCTGGAAGCTTACTTGATTTGGCTTTTGAAACGACGATCATTGATAAAAAAGGCAAAAGTAATATAGAGCGTTTTGAATTTAATCTCATTGATTTAGATCCTCGTTTATTGCGTAGAGAAGTAAAAAGTAAAACGATGTTTTTGACGCTTAAAACCGATGATAGTCAGAAGATGATCAAGTACTTTGAAAATGGGGAACAAGAAAATTATCGCAATTATTTTTCTATTGCGGTCGATGGAGTTGATGATTGTCGCCAGTTGGAAGAGCTATTCGAAACAGCGATAAAAACGGCCCGGAAAGAAGAAAGCCTAGATTTGTCAAAAATGGCTTTTGGGGAGCAACTTAATTTCCTAAAAGAAAACATCAAGACGGTAAAAATAAACGATGGCGAATACGATCAGGTTTTAGTGATTGGCCAACCCAATTATCTGCTCCAGTTAAAAGTAGAAGATGGTACGGCAAAAACTTCGGAAAGCACGGAAACAAAATTTAACCTGGCAGACTTACTGGAGAAGTCGATTAAGATTAATGTATCGGGTAAAAAATTATTGGTAAAAGTGTCTACCCAAAATGGCAAACGTTGGGTGCAGAATTATGAGGAAGGAAAGTTTAAGTCTTATGGGAGTGCCGTTGAATTTGTGACGAATAATACGACCGAAGCGCGCAATATTTCCAGTGCCTTGAAGCAGTTGATTTCGGGAGCCAGGAAGCAGGAAAAAGCCAATATGGAAGCGCTGGTGAAAAGCGATGCGGAGCGCATCAAATTATTGTCGGACTATATCACAGATGTAAGTACGGAGAAGAAAGAAATCAAACAAGATTTTGAAGGCGATTGCATTGTGAAATTTTCTCAAACTACTTTGGAGAGTAATGATAAATCGATCATCAATGAATACGCTTTTAATTTTATTGATTTCGAAAAAAAGAAAACTTCCGTGCAGGTTTCTTCCAGTGCTTTAAGCGTGAAAATAACGGGAGAATTGAAGTTGGTGAAATACATTAAGGATGGTGCAATCCAAAATTATCGGAATAACCTTTCTTTTGAAGTAGCAGAAATTGAAGATGCTAAAAAATTAGCTTTCCTTTTGGAACAACAAATTGAACGTTGTCAGGAAAAAGCAAATGGAAAAACCTTAAGCGGAGGTACGCCAGAGACGCTCTTGGCCAATTGTGAAAAGTATATTTCTGACATCGACTTGTCTAGTTATACTTACAAGCAAAAACTGGAAGCGGTAGATAATGTTCCTTGCAAATTGCAAATGACTCAAACCAAGTCAGATAAAAATAAAGACACCGAAGTGCTCTTCGAATTTAATCTAAATGACATGAATCCGAAGTCGATTGACTTTGATATTTCGGGCAAAGAACTTTCTGTAAAACTCTATACCAAAAACAAAGAAAAAGTAATCAAAAGATACCTGGGAGATGAAAAATCAGACTATGTCGACAACCTCGAAATATTCATGGATGATGTGGAAAGTACAAGAAATTTGATTGGCTTATTCAAGGAATTGGTCAATGCTTGTGCAGAGTAATTAATGCTTAAGGTATCCCAAGAAGGTTTTGTTGACTTGTAAATAGCCTCGTTGGGATGCCTGATTTGCTCGCTATTACCTAAAAAAAACTTTAAGAATTCTATTTCTAGGGAAGTTTATTTATATTGTAAGGCATTGGACAAGATAAATCTTTAGAATTGTCCCAAAAAAAACTAAACGACCGAAATAATATCTAGTATAACTAGTCTCGCTTTACCACACCAACAGAATTTCAGGTTCTCGTAACGACCAATGTTTCTATTTCTAATTTCATTTTGATCCAACAAATCAAAAAGAAAGAACATCCCCCGTGTACAAACGAATCTCTGGAGCAGGAATAACCTAATTATTAGCTAACATTTTTGCACCAGCAAAAGCATTTAACAAACCAATTCTTAAACGAATTTTGATGAAAACAAGTCTCCTTTTGTTTCTCACCTTAATGTTGTGTTTTCCGAGCTCACTTAATGCTCAGGATAGTTCTACCAAAGGAACTGACTTTTGGTTTGCCTTCATGGACAATGGAGAGCCTTCTAGTTCGTCCACCCTAAAAAAACTATCAATATTCATTAGCTCCGAAGAAGCGAATACTGGAACCGTCGAAATTCCAGGTTTGGGCTGGACGCAAAATTTTACGGTAGGCAGTAATTCTACCTTTGAAGTGATTGTCCCTGCCAATGCAGAATTTGAAGACCGACAGGCTATCGGTAATAAAGGGATACATGTTACCACCGACAAAAAAGCGACGGTCTATGCGCTAAATTATATGTCCTTTTCCTCCGATGCGACCATCGTATATCCTACCAATACCCTGGGGCGAGAATATTATAATTTGACGTATCGAACCTTGAATATTGGTACCCAATATCCTTCCTTGATGCTATTGGTTGCCCCTCATGATAATACGGTTTTGGAAATTACCCCTTCGGTAGTGACCACTGCGGGCAATGCCGCAAATGTACCTTTTGTCATCATACTCAATCAAGGAGAAACCTATATGGTGGCCAATACTTCTACGGGAGGAGATATTTCTGGAACTTACGTAAAGAGTATTCCAAATTCAGATGGAGAATGTAAAGAGGTAGCTGTATTTGGAGGGCATTATTGCGCCAATATTCCAACTGGATCTTCGTTTTGTGATCATTTGTATGAACAAATACCACCGACGAAGCAATGGGGAAAATCTTTTATTACCGTGCCCTTAAAAACACGTAAAAAAGATGTCTATAAAGTCATGGCTTCCAAAGATAATACGACCGTAAAAATTGGCGTAAACACAACGATGCTCAACAGTGGAGAGACTTATGAATTTATTTTGACCGACCCCACTTTTATCGAATCAGATCATCCTATTTTGCTCGCCCAGTTTAGTGGAGGAACCAGCTTTGATGGTGTTGCGAATTCAGATCCCTTTATGGTACTGATTAGTCCCACAGAGCAAACGATAGAGCAGGTAACTTTTACTGCCTTTTCCTCTACCCTAATTCTGGCCTTCCATTTAAATGTCATTGTAAAAACAGTAGACGCCAATGCTACTTTTTTAGATGGTGTAAACATCGGAAGTGAGTTTACAGTCGTAGCAGATAATCCTGATTTTTCTTATGCCCAAATAGATGTGAGTGTTGGCATTCACAATTTGCTAAATGACCAAGGAGTGGTTTCTTATATCTATGGATTTGGAGTGAGAGAATCTTATGGTTATGTAGCGGGTGCGAATTTAAGAGCAATCAATAAAGGTTTTGATGTAGTGGAAGGAGGAATAGATTCTACCTTCTATTCGGACTTTAGTAATGTCGTGGTATGTCCCGGAGAGGAACTGGAATTTGTGGCCTCCTCCAATGACGTGGAAGTTCAGAGCTATGCTTGGGATTTGGGCAATGGATTGATTGTACAAGGAGATACCGCCAGTCAGATTTATCCCGATACAGGAACCTTTACCGTCATCTTGATTATAACTTATATCAATGGTTGCGAAGAAGAATTGGAAACAACTTTTGAAGTCAAAGAATTAGAGACCGCAGATCAAATCAATGTCTGTCAAGGGGATACGATTTTTGGAATTCCTATTTTTGCAGATACCATGCTTTGCAATACTTTTCCTTCTTTATACGGTTGTGATTCTACTCATTGCTATGCTGTTTTTGTCCTAGCTCCGGTCGTCGTTCAGGTAGATACCATCATCTGTGGAAATACCATAATCAATGGCGTTCCAGTCACGGGAGATACGCTGCTGTGCAATACTTTTTCCAAC
>CALLVY010000191.1 GCA_938015925.1 uncultured Saprospiraceae bacterium | reverse complement strand
AGTTCCTGATTTTGTTTTTAGTACCGTTCCTTTCGGAATGCACGAATGGATTGGAGGAAAAGCTCCTTTGATCTTTGTAACCTTTATGTCTTTCTTACTGATTGTAAGTTCGGTAACGATGGTTCGTGGTGTACAAGAAGGTCACCGCGAAAATAAACGTGGAGTGGTTTTCTGGATGTTTTTGACCGTGATTGGCGGTGCTGGATTCCTTAGCTGCCAGGCTTGGGAGTGGAGTAATCTGATCTTCGAAGAGCGAATGAGTGTTACCAGAAATCCTTTTGGAACCTATGTCGATGATGGAACTTATCTATTGGCCAATGGCCAGGTGAGTAACAAAGAAGACGATAAGTTTGAAGCTGGAAAAAGTTTCCTTATTCATGCTTCAGGGCACGGACATGGACACGGTGACGATCATGGCGATATGAATGCGGAACAAACCTTTTTGGCAGAAGCCAATGATATGGTTAGTCGAGCTAAATTGGATATGACTACCGTACCGGAAGCTGGTGTTGATTTCCCCGGTTTCAAATTGGATCAAGAAGGATTTATCCATCGGAAGTTTATTTCCGCTTCAGGAGTACAGGGGATTCAAGAATTTGGACCTAAAGCATTTGGAGCTCTCTTTTTCTTTATCACAGGATTTCACGGATTTCACGTATTGTCCGGTGTTGTTTTCTTGATCATTATTATGCTTAATGTTGCCAGTGGATTGTATGAGAAGAGAAAGAATGGCTACGAGATGGTAGAGAAAATTGGATTGTACTGGCACTTTGTAGATTTAGTTTGGGTATTTGTATTCTTGGTATTTTACCTACTCTAGGTTATTAGACAAAAACCGACCAAAGGGAAGGTTCACGGAGTAAATAAAAGCATCAATTTTTTTAGGATTTCGGTAAATTTTCATATTCTTTTTTAAGTAGTCAATCACTTAGAAAATTTATCAAAATCAAAATTGCTGATTTTTTTCCGTCTCTAATCAAATATTTATAAAGACCCTTTAGGGCATTTAATTAAAAAACGTTAATCTAACATAAAAAATAAAATGGGACATCTTTCATACGAAGACGCAAAGAAAGGAGTATTCAAAGGATTTTGGCTCTTGTTAATTGTTACCTTAATTGAGGTATTTGTTTCCCTTGCTGGTAAAGGATATATACCAGGTTTGGAGTTTTTAGAAGATTATAAAATGGGAGTTTTTGCGGTTGGTCTTATTATCGCTGTCCTGTCTTTATACAAAGCTTATTTTATCGTTTACGAATTCATGCACATGGGAATGGAAGTTCCTGGTTTGCGAATGACGGTACTCATGCCAATGCTTTTATTGGTTTGGGCTTTGATCGCCTTTTTTAGTGAAGGTCAATACTGGAATGATAGTCGTCAAACGATCATTGACAAAAACAATATCCAATTGGAAGATCATCAAAATAAGCCTCCCAAAAAAGAGGATACCAAAAAGATAAATTAGATTATCAAAGGAAAGTCAAAAAAAAGCGAGATTGTAAAATCTCGCTTTTTTTATATCAACTATCTAGAGTTTCATCTGTTTTATTTGGACAAATATCATTATCATGAAAAATTATCAAGCCCCTCCACAAAGTAAAAAGAAGGCTTATATTCAATCGGCTGGTTTGTTATTTATTCTTTTAGTATTGCCACTTGGATCTTGGTATTACCTGTCTTCTGGATTAAATTATCAGCGCTCTGCCAGAGCAGAACTGAAAGATTATGGGAAGGTACCTGTCTTTAATTTTGCCGATCAAAATGGAAATATCATCACGCAGGATAGTTTGAAAGATCGCTTGGTTTTAGCCAGCTTTTTTCGATCAAATAGCACTGCCAATAAGGCTCGATTTGACGTTTTAAAAGCCTTGCATGAGCAATTTGACGACCGTCAAATGGTTTGGTTTATTCAATATTTATTACCAAGAAATGATGGGCAAAACGTTGATTCTAAGACCTTTATGAAAGAAAATGAATTTCGGGACCTTGGCCAGATTTTCTATTTGCAAGGAGAAGGCCAGCAAGTGATGGAAGTGTTGAGTAAGGGCTATAAAATGCCAGTTGCAGGATTGGCTAAGAATGAAGAAGGAATGATCAGTTTTGAACCCAATTTTCCCAATTCATTAGAGGATTATCCTTACCTGGTTTTGATTGGGAAAAAGGGAATCGTTCACAGTTATTGTGATTATCGAGACAAAGCCCAGGTCAAACGACTAGTGGAGCACATGGCCTTGGCCATGCCTAGGGAAAAATAATTTTCAATGCCCGAATTGACCGATCGTTTTGCTCTAAATAATTTCGCAAAAAAACTCCAAAACAATTCAAGGCAAATAGAATCGAAAATGCTAAACAAATCTTAATCAAATTAAAATGGAAAATAAAGGACTTCTAAAAAAATTAGATCGAGTTGCGGTAGTACTGTCTGTGGTGGTTTTGCTTTTGGTTGGAATGATGCGAAGAGTAAAGATCCCAACGGATATTGATTTTGGCTTTCTACCACCTTTTCATTCTTTTATGAATGCTTTGACGGCTGTGGCCTTGGGTTTCGCTTTTTACTTTGTCAAACAAAAAAAGATTGACTTGCATCGAAAAGCCATTTTTGTCGCATTGGGGTGTTCTGCAATGTTTTTACTCTCTTATGTGGTTTATCACTTTACGATGGAAGAAACGCACTATTGCATGGAAGGAGGAATTCGGAAGGTTTATTTTTTCTTGCTAATTACCCATGTAATTTTAGCCGCCGTTATTTTACCTTTTATCTTCTTCACCTTTAATCGCGCTTTTACCGGACACATTGCCCAGCATCGAAAAATGGCCAAATGGGTTTTTCCCTTGTGGTTTTACGTTGCGGTGACCGGACCGATTGTGTATTTAATGCTTCGCCCTTGTTATTCCTAAGTACAAAGCGTATTTTTGTATAAGCAATTTCACTTTGCAAAAGTAAAATTATGAAAAATCGAATTTCTAGCATATTGACCCTCGTAGCTTTGGTTTTTACACTAAGCATAGCGACTACGCCTAGCGCTCAAGCTCAGTGTCCGATGTGTAAGATGGGCGCAGAGTCGAACCTCAATAATGGAGGAACCGCTGCAAAAGGTCTTAATAGTGGAATCCTTTACATGTTTGCCACGCCTTACTTGGTCGTAGGATCATTGGCTTTCTTTTGGTGGTACAACCGCAAGCCAGAAGAGGAGGACGAAATGGAAATTGACCCTGCTGATCTTCAGATGGGAAAAGAGTAATCCTATTCTGCTTTAGATAAAAAAGAAGCCCCGCCGCGGAAATTCCGTTGCAGGGCTTTTTGTTGGGGGCTATGTAGATGCTTATTGACAACCTACTTTTGAGGGGTAGGGGCCAGAAATTGAAGTGCATTTGAAAAGGCTCATCTTTTGATCAGCACTAAAATGACAACTATTCGCCTCCAATCGTTTTGGTTGATCTTAACTTCCAGAAAGGTTAATCAAATAACCTATATTAAACTGAAAACCTTTATTTTTTACAGGAACACTTATCACTGGTACTTCTACTAAATCTGTAAAACTCCTGGAATAACGAGCGTCCACAAAGAAATCTCCTTTGCCCGTATGGAAGGCCATACCTGCACCCAGAACGGCTCCGGCATCGAATCGCTGTGCGCCTAATTTATCTAAATTGATTGGTTCATCTACCAAGGTGAATTCTACGATGACCCGCGCTTTGGTTTTAAAAGAACCATTGACCGCATAGCCAACTTCTGGCCCAGCCATCACGTATCCTTTTAGCAAACCATTTCCAAACTTGTATTTGGCCAATAGCGGTAGATTGATATAGTTGACTTTGGTTTCTATTGTGGTTCCCAGGTCGATTGGAATTTTGACCACATCCAAGCTAATCCCTTCCTTGATCTTAAAACCTCTGGAAGTATAATTCAATTCTGGTTGGAGGGCAAAATGTTCGCCAAGGCCAAACTCTGCAACCAAACCAGCTTGCGGGGAATTGAGCGACTTGAGGAGATTGTGACCATTGAATGGAATATTACTAGTGACACCAGCGCTTTGCATGCCTATTTTAAAACCTAATTTGGTTTGGGCAAATAAACTGGTACCAAGCAATAATAATGCGGGAAGCAATACGAATTTTTGAAGGGTAACTTTCATGGTGTTTTGATTTTTATGATGGAATCACATGTGCTTATCAGCGGCTTTTGTTTTTTTCGTTCTAAAGAGTAATTTTCAAAGCCACTTACTTGAATAGCTACAAAGAAGGTGCACTTTTATGTGAATAGGGGTTAAGAGGATGTTATCTGCCTGTTAAAGACCCAGGGAATTTTGGGCGAAGTCTTAAGTGATGTTAAATTTAGTGAAATGGCGAGGCGAAAAGTTAAAGCCTTGTCCACCCGATATTGGGACTCATTAAAAAAATAGCCCTATGAAAATTAGAGGATTACTCTTTATTATTTGCCTGTTTACTTGTTGCGATGGATTTTCTCAGGTTGGTCGTTTGGCACTGAGTCCACTTCAAACCCTAAGTGAGAAAATCGCAAAAACAGAGATTACAATTACTTATTCCCGACCTGCAAAAAGGGGGCGGACGATTTTTGGAGGCTTGGTACCCTATGATGAATTGTGGCGAACTGGCGCCAATAGAAATACTAAAATTGCTTTTTCGGAAGAGGTGGTCATTGGCAATACCCGAATAAAAAAAGGAACCTATGCTATTTTTACCAAGCCAGGTAAAACACATTGGGAAGTATATCTTTATACGGATACCAGCAATTGGGATGTCCCCGAAGATTGGGATCCCGAAAAAATTGCTACCCAAATCAGAGTGCCTGCTCATACTTTGGAAAGGCCTTTGTCTTCTCTCACCATAGCTATAGAGGAAGCCACTAATGAGCAATTCAATTTGAATATTTCCTGGGATCAAACAGGGATCACTTTTCCCATTTCTTTAAGCACTGAGGAACAAATGATGGAAGCAATCGAAGATGCTTTAAATGGACCAGATGCAGACGATTATTATTCAGCAGCTCTATATCGATTGGAATCTGGAAAGGATTTGGAAAAAGCAGTAGAGTGGAGTAGTAAGGCCATCGAATTGCGCCCCAAATCTGCTTGGTGGGATTACCGGATTAAGTGTTTGGCCATGTTGGAATTAGGGCAGAAGGAAGCCGTCTTACCATTTGCTAAAAAAGGATTTGAACTAGCGGAAAAACATGGTAGTGCCTATGGCATTGGAGAATTAAAAAGTATTGTAGAAAGATGTGAATAAGACGACTCCTCAGGAGGTTTAAAGGTTCTCTCGAGGGGGACTGTTTGGCAGGGCCACTTCGAGTAAGAAAAGCCTAAAAAGCACAAACCCATTGCCAATTAAGACAATGGGTTTGATAAGCTTATTTGTATTCCTAAGGAATCTTAGGCAAACTGTTTGATTAACCAGACGATTAATGAGATAGAGCCGAAGGTGAAAACAAGTCCACCTAGGATATAGAGAACTGCTCCAATTCCAAATCCTCCAGAAAAGGCACCACCAACAGCAGTAACAGTTCCGATGATTAATAAAAGGATTCCGATTCCCCAGCCCATTAGCCAGAAGTTTCTCCATTTTTTCACATCATCATCAAAAGGTCCATCAGCCATTTTTTTCTCCAATTTGGCTAGTTTCTTTTGTAATTTGGCTTGCTTACGCATTTCTTTTTGGCTCATCGGAGTTGTTTCCTCAGCAGCTACTTCAGTAGTTGTAGTAGTAGTGGTTGTAGCAACTACTGCGAAAGAAGTGTTCGCCATTAATAAGCAGAGCGCAAAGCTTAATAGGGTAATAATGTTTTTCATAAAAAAAAATTTAAATTAAAAAAGTGATTAATTAGGCTTATAGATGTTCTTTAATAGAATCATTAATAAAAAAAGATCATTAAAGTATTATAACAAGCTTACTAGTGTGGTGGAGACGTCGTGTAATGGCTTTTTTTTCTTTATACGGCAGCAAGATATGTAATTTTATCTAAAAGTAAAGGGGTTTAAGAATAGATTTCTTTGTATTTTTTTTCCACGTAATCCATGAAATAGCTAAAATTTAATTTTTCCCCGGTGACTTTTTTACACAAGTCTCCCGCAGTGTAATTCTGTCCATGAATGTGAACTTTCTCCCGTAACCATTGTAACAATTGGTCGGTATTTCCATTTTTCAACTGTTCTTCCAGTTGATCTATCTCTTTCTCTGCCTGATGGTAAAATTGAGCGGCATACATACTTCCCAATGAATAGGTAGGGAAATAGCCGAAACTGCCATAAGCCCAGTGAATATCCTGTAAAATCCCCAGATTGTCATTTGGAACTTTCAAACCCAGGTATTCCTCATATTTTTGGGCCCAAAGCGCTTTTAAATCCATTGTTTTGACGCTCCCTCCGATTAGCTCTTTTTCAATTTCATAGCGGATAAGAATATGAAAATGGTAGTGCAATTCATCGGATTCTGTGCGGACAAAATCTGGTTTGACTTGATTGATTCCTTTATAAAAACCTTGTAAAGTAGTGTCATTTAGTTGTTTAGGGAAGCTTTCTTGAAGTTTTGGATACCAGTATTTCCAAAAAGGCAAGGCTCGGCCTACATTGTTTTCCCACAATCGGGATTGGGATTCATGGATTCCTAAAGAACAATATTTGCCCAAAGGCAAACCAAAGGATTCGGAAGGCAAACCCTGCTCGTATAGGGCGTGTCCACCTTCATGGATACAACTCCAACACATATTGTCAAAATTTTCCTCATCAATCCTGGTCGTCACCCGCACATCACCGGGGCCAAAAGTAGTGGTAAAAGGATGCGGAGAAATATCTTGTCGACCCGCATTAAAATCATAACCAATGCCTTTTAGTATAGCAAGACCAAATTGCCATTGCGCATCTTTGGGATAAAATTGCTGTAAAAAGGAATTATCTGGAGCTTGCTTTTGGCGCAGTTGTCCGACAAAAGCAACGAGCTTTTCTTTGACTTCCGAAAATAGAGGATCCAATTGAGCGACCGTCATTTCTGGCTCATACAAATCCAAAAGTGCATTATAAGGATGATCTTGATAGCCATAGATTTCTGCCTCTTCCTTTTTTAAATCTATCATTTCTTGCAAAACGACAAGGTAGTCGGTAGCATCATTAGCGGCTCTTCCTTTTACCCAGGCATCATAACACTTGGAAGTACAGAGAGAACGGCGTTCGACAAATGCCTTAGTGAACTTGGCTTGCTTGAGGTATTCTTTGCGGCTTAGAAAAACATTGCGGGCTTCGGAGGCCGTCAATTGCTCCTTGTTCTGGTGCAATTCTTCCAGGAGTTCGCCCAAGTGTGCACTGGTGGCTTTCTCGTGACTAATACCCGCTAAAAGCGCCAACTGGCGGCTTCGCGTAGCATTTCCCGCTGGCGGCATATATACTTCTTTGTCCCAACCCATGAGGGCTTGAATTGCTTCTAGGTCGCCAATCTGTTGGAGGATATTTTGGTAGTCGGAGTATTTTTCTTTCAAGAAAGGTGGTTTTACGGGTGCAGAATTTTTACGCAAGAATGCTTTTGTTTGTTGCGATAATTTAGGGGCAACATTTTCTAAACTGTTGACTAAACGATAGTCTGGTCTATTTCGCTTCTTTATCCGCAAATTGCACTTTTAAAAAAAGAAGTAGAAATATTAGAACGGGATTATGCTAGCATCGAAGCTACGATTCTTCGCGATCGAAAGTAGCCCAAAATAATCCCAGCCAGCCCAAAAGGAAAAACAAGCCCCCAATAGGAGTAATGGGACCAATCCAAGTCCAATGGGCAATACCCCAAACATCACGTAGTGCCAATAAATAGAGAGATCCTGAAAAGCAAAGAATACCCAAAATGAAAAAACGAGCAGCCCAGGTTATTTTTTTCGATGAAAAATGGCTAGACATTAATCCTGTTATGGCCAAGGCAATGGCGTGGTAGAATTGGTAACGTACTCCGGTTTCAAAAATCAAAACCCTGGAAGGTTCCAACATTCCTTTGAGCATATGAGCTGCAAAAGCACCGAATACAACGGCCAGAAAGGCCATAATAAAGGAGGTACGAAGAATATTTATTTTCATGGAAGAGGATTTAGTGAAATGGTTTAGTCAAATGATGTCTAAAAAAGGCTTAAGCTCTATTGCTTAGAATCTCCTGTCAAAGCACTTTGATTTGGAGTTGTTCAACAACTTCGTTAATATTGTGAATTATTGTAGAACCTTCCTAGGTATTGGTCTAAATTTCCCAAACCGTGAATGATTAAAGATAATTTCTTTGCGCCAAAAACGTCAAGTTTACCTGCGCTAAAGATCGAAATAATATTTTAGAGTATACGCTAAACTGATTTGTGAATTGAAGTTAAGAAATATTATATTTTCATTGCTCGCTCTGGGCTTGTTTATATTCCTTCTACTTTGGATGAGTGGGCGGATTCGTTTGCCATTTACTTCCATCAATCCTTTTGATGCCGTGCCGCTTTCTACGCCATTAATTCTCGATATCCAACAATTGCCATTGGTGCAAAATAATCTGGATAGCACTCTTTACCATAAAGATTTTTCTAAAGATTTTATGGCAAAAAAAGTTGGAAAAGATCTAAAGCAAATTCAAAGAATTTTTCGAAACAATGGAAGTGTGCAAAGCTTGCTTAAGGAACAAAGAATTCTGGCAGCACTCCAGGTTGGCGGAGCCCAACAATTAGATTTCTTATATGTCCTAGCCAAAAAAGAAGGCCGCTTTTCTGAATCGGAACTAAGTGCTGCTTTAGGTGCAAAGAACCGATCTTCCTCTTCTACTTTTCGGCGAAAGAAAATTTACCAATGGAGAGCTCCCAAAGGTTCCAGACAAAACGACTTTGTTTTTTGTGTGTACCGAAATCTTTTACTGGCAGCTCCTTATTCTTTTTTGATTGAAGATGCGATTAGCCAGTTGAAGCAACCGCAGCACAGCATTCTAGGTGAAACAGGGTTTTCTGATTTGATGAAAAATACGGAGCCTGGAAATTTTCAAGTCTATATTGCCTTACACAAAATTCCTTCTGCCTTTTCCACTTATTTTAAAAATAATTACAAAGGAATGTTGGCCAATATGGAGAAGGCTTTTTCCTGGTTGCGGTTTACGGTAAAACCGGAAGAGACGCAGCTGATATTGGATGGAATCATGGTGAAGCCAGCCCATCATCGATTGCTGCAAAATCTGGCGGCCAATAATAGTGGCGAAATCGGTAAACTAGCGGAAGTCTTACCAGATAATACCGCGGTCTTTACCTGGCTGAATTTTGAAGATTGGCAATCGTTCTATCGTGCCCGGGATGATCTGGACGAGGAATTTCAGTTTTACTTTCATCCTTGGCTGGGAAAAGATTTTGCCTATGTGATTACAGAGCCATATAGTAAAGGACTGGCGGCAGAAAAATTTGCGGTATTTCGGGTCGCTGATCCAGACTTGGCGAAACATTACCTGGAAAAATTCTCGGAGCAAAAAGGCGAGTTGAAGAATTTTGATTATCAGAATTTTCGGATCAGACAGGTATTGGCGGATAATTTATTGAAACCTATTTTTGGTGAGGCCATCAATGGTATTCACAATCCTTTTTATACCCAATTGGGAGATTACCTTATTTTTAGTAATTCCAGACAATCCCTGGAAGTTTGGATTGATAAATACCTCGTGGGACAAACCCTTTCGAGAGATGACCGATTTTTGATTTGGCAAAATGACCAGCACAAGCCCGCGAATGGTCTTTTCTATATCGAACCAAGTTATGCTTCTAATCTGTTGCTCTCTTTTCTAAAAGAAGACGTCGCCCGTTCTTTTCGCGAACAATTGAACCCTTATTTGAAATTCAACCAATATGCTTTTAGCCTTTCTCCTGTGGAACAAGATGCACAAATAGCTGTTGACGCTCAATTTTCTTATGGAGAGAAAAAAGAAAATCAGACGACCATCATGTGGAAAACGGCTTTGATGGATACCATTGTAAAAGCACCCAAGGTATTTTATAATCCTCGTCGGCAAGCGCATGAGATCATTGTTCAGGATCAATCCAATACCGTTTATTTGCTCAGTCAAAGTGGAGAGGTACTTTGGGAGAAGCGGATTGAAGAAGACTTATTGTCTTCGATTTTTACCATAGATTTTTACCGGAATGGACATGTACAATATTTATTCAACACGCCCAATGCCATTTATTTACTCGATGATGAAGGAAAGGATGTTGGCACTTTCCCAATTCCTTTAAAATCAAGAGCCACCAATGGGGTAGTAGTGGTAGATTTTCAAAAGAGGAAGGAGTACGCCTATTTTTTGGCTTGTGAAAATGGCAATGTGTATGGCTATTCGCAATTGGGTAAACCATTGCCCGGCTGGAATCCGCAAGCCAGACAGGGCTTGGTCAGGCGACCATTACAACACTTTGTCTACAAAAACCAGGATTATCTTTTGGTCTTAAACGATCGTGGCCAATTGTCCGCTTTTAAGCGAGATGGGAGCAGACGTTTTTCTCCTACTAAGTTGAATGCGATTATGACTGGACCGATGGGAGTTGATTTTGCGGATAATAAAATGAGAGTGGTAGGATCTGATGAAAGGGGAAGGTTGTATGTTTTGAATAGGGCAGGAGATTTATTTCACCTCAATATGAGCGTTGGAAAAAATGAGCACGTAGAATTTTGTTTTGCCGATGTTTTAGGAGAAGCGAAAAAAGACTACATCGGGCTTAGCGAAAAAGATTTGACGGTTTATTCTTATACCAAAGATGGTGACTTTGCGCCTTTGATGAATTATACTTATCAACTTGCTCAGGATTCTATTTTTGAAGTTCAGGTGCCGGCTTACTCGCAATCGATGATTGGCAGTATGAATAAAGAAAGTCATCAGATAAACTTAATAGATGGGGAAGGCAAAAATTACCCTGGTTTTCCATTAGCGGGAAATAGTGCCTTTGAAGTCACGAATCTCTTTGGAAATGAGCAAAAGATTTTGGTTGTTGCTTTTGACGAGAGTGTTTATGTCTATAAATTGTATTAGGTAATGAAATCTAGTGCACATTGTACTATAATAGCTTGTAATCTTCCTTTCTTCCAGAATGTTTTGATGTATTTTAGTCTAACCTATACGGGGGAGGTTGAGGTTCTTTTAATAGGCGATATTTGGTAGGAAAAAGTACTCTTGTCCAATATTCCTTTGCCTCAAAAGGATAATTGATTTACAAAAAAAAGAGACCCAGTCAACAACGTAGGTTTTCTTCAGCCAAGTGTAATAAATACACTATTCCAAGTAACCAAAAGGTGTTGCTGCCAGGTCTCCAGCTCAAAAAACCCAAACGTTGATCCATAAGGACCAATGAATCTTTATCTAAATTTTAATTTAGGATTGATTTCTCTATAAGTCTCTAGTCCCTAGTCAAGTGTTAACTTGATTAGCAAATAACTAGAACAATAAATTTTGTTTTGAAAAACACTCTCAATAAATCTCTTAATATTAACGGCAAAATAATAACAAAGTTCGGCATAACAAATAAAATGATTACTAATAATATCCCTTAATTGATAAAGCCTTAATTTTGGGGTACAAATAATCTAAATAAGAGTCTGTATTTTGTTAGATTAGTACTAAAATTAAA
>CALLVY010000190.1 GCA_938015925.1 uncultured Saprospiraceae bacterium | reverse complement strand
TTCTTTTTGTCGAGGAAGATTCGGAGGCGCTGATGCGCAGGGGGGATGGCATTGTCCTCCTCACCTTCCTCACCGTCGGTATAGTTAAAGTCTGGGTTAGTAGAAAACACCACTCCCGAACGGTTGTTCTTGCTTTTCTTTTTCATATTCAATTCTTTAGTACTTTGGGGGATGGGTTAAAGATAGTAAAAAAAAATATTTATCGCAATTGTGACATGAAAAAAATGAATGATGGCTTGTTTTTTTTGAAAAAGCGCATTCCAAAAAGGCCTTTACTTTCTTTTGGCTTTTCGTTTATTCCAATTATAATTAATCATTCTCAAAAGTAAAAAACCCAATCCTCCAGTGGCTCTTTTCGAATTAGATAATACGACTACGGCGGTTTGGGTTTCCGGGATGATTCCCAGAAAAGCTCGAAAACCACTGGTATTGCCGGTATGGATTAGGATATTAAAATTTTTCCGGTGCAGTACATGCCAGCCCTTAGCAGCAAATACTTTTTTGCTGTAGTCCGTCACTTTCAATTGAGCATGCGTTTTTTGTAAAATGGGAGAAAGTTGATGCGCTGTCGGACTAAGGTTGACTTGGGCAAAGCGAATCAAATCTTCCAGGCAAGACTTCATTCCTTCAGATCCTGCGAAGGAAGGGAAATTCCAGGGCTTACTCATTTGCCCACCGATGCTGTGTCCCTGAATCAGTTGCAAAGAATCCTTAGTCCGCATAAAACTTTTTTCCAGGCCAAGTGGAATCAATATCTTTTCATTCATCAATTCCTCAAATGATTTTTGCAATTTAAATTCAATCGCGATTTCCAACAAGGCATAATTGACATGGGAATAACTATATCTAGCTTCTCCTTGTTCAGGAATAAAATCTCGATAAAATTTAGCGAGGTCTTCTTTTGAATAATTGCTATAAGGGTTATTGGGCTCGGTTTCCTGAGCTCCAAATTCAGTAGGCATCTTGGGCAAACCAGAGGAGTGGCCGACCAGGTCGATTAAGCACAAATGCTCTAAACGCGGATTCCGATAAGGAGTAGGCAAATAAGAATTGAGTTTGGCATCTAAGTGGATTTGATTTTCACTTACCAGAACCTCCAGGAGCGAAGCGGTAAAAATTTTGGTCAATCCACCCAATTCAAAAATACTTTGTGGATTCGGTTGGCTGCCATTGATTGCTTGTGTGTCGCCGTAACTGTAGGTATAAGTAGAATCCTTTCGAACAATACCCACAACATAGCCCGGAATCTCATCCAACTTTAAACTAGGTTCCAGTTTAATGAGTTTTTTGATTTCCTTAGCCATCTTTTCCTGGCCCTGCGCCAGACAAAGCGTCGCTCCGCTAAGTAGGAGGCAGAGGAGCAAACTTCTTATTGTTATTTGTTGGAAAATGAAATTGCTTAGTCGATTCATGAAAGGTAAACGAATGAGAATAGAGAAAATTTTATAATTTACTTTGTCCAAGCACTTATTATTACACCCTGTATTAATCAGTGGCAAATTAATTCTTTCTGCTTTAGTAAAGGGATATTTCTCTCACAAAATTATCCGACTTTAAAATAAAGCCCGCTTTCTTCCTCCAATATCTAAATTTCTTTCTTCCGATTCCCACCAAAATATTTTACCCTTTCTCTTTTTAGTTTTTGGCCCAAAGAAGAAAACCCTTCAAAGCTGGTTACCTTTTTTCATAGTAAAGAATACTTAAATGTAAGGGTTTAAGTTTTTTGAATTTAGATAGATCACTTTAGCGCCTGCTTAAGTACTAAAGGAGTAAGATGCTCTGTCTGCTCCATCGTCCGTTATTTCCAATACGACATCGATGTTCAATTGTTTTATATTATTAACAATCTAAAATTTATAAAATGAAAAATGCTTACCTAACCCTTCTTTTTCTTGCCCTGGCAACCTTTAGCTTTGGCCAATTTAATGCGACTTATACCGCTACCAATATCAATGGTCCCTTTGATAATGGCGAAGTCGTGGAAGTAGATTGGGCTTTTGCGAATGCTACCGCCCAGTATGTTATAGCCAAGGCTGCATTTGAATTCCGGCAAGGTTCTTTGCTCATTAGCAGTGTAGATCTAGGGAGTAATTTTGTTGCAAGTGGTGGAGTTGAATCGGGTACTTTTACTTTTACTCATGGTAGTGGTTGCGACATACCCACAGGTGATTATACCCTCAATTTGGTCGTCTCTTATAGCCATAATTTTGCGATTAATACCCCTGTCGAAATTAGATATAATGGGGTAGAATTTTGCGATGGTTACACTATTTTAGGAAGTTCTGGGACTGGAGGCGATTGTGTCATTCCTATTTATACCAATCAAAACTTTACCGGAGGATGTTGCGAAGATATCACTATTGATATAGTCGCTTCTAAATACTCCAAGACCAAACCTTGTGGTCTGAAAGTGCAGTTTACAGTATTAGGAATCCTTCCTGGAAGTTATACTCACGTATGGGACGATGGTTCTACCAGCCCTACTCGTTACCTTCTTTGTGGGAAAAAAACCTTTAGCGTAACTGTTTTTTGGACATCAGCAGATGGGACTTCTTGTATGGAGACTTATAGCGAACAGGTTCAATCTCCTTGTTATTGTGCTCAGGAAGATCCTCGCATACCGCGTCTGGCAGCAGAAGAGGAAGAGGGCTTGAGTATCAATCAAGAAGTAGAAGTTTATCCTAATCCTTCTAATGGAAGAATGTTTTTGAAGATTGCCGATGGCAAAAATGTACATCAAATTCAGGTGTTCAATACCTTAGGACAATTGGAGCAGGATGTTCGTGGAACGTTTACAGAGACACAAGAATTGACGCTGGATAATACGGCTACTGGCCTACGTTATCTTCGATTGTTCTTTAGCGATGGACATGCAAAAACCGTACAAATACTTGTACAATAATCATTAGATTTCTTTAGTAGAAAAAAGACTAGTCAAGGAAGAAAATCCTTGGCTGGTTTTTTTTATTCCAGTATTTTTTAAAAGGAGATAAAATATTGATCGGGCAATAGCTATAGATTTTCGGTCATTACAGGCAAATTAATTTTTTCCGCTTTGCTAAAACTAAGCTCTCTGACATAGTCCATCTTACTCCACAAAATTTGATGGCCTTTTAACCGCTTGGTTGCCCTCATCCTTCTTTTTAATGCTCTTAATTCCAATGGACTTGCTTTTCTTTTTACGCCCAATTGTCCATAGAGTTTGACGGCAGGATAAGCCGAAAATTTTCCTTTGAATAAAGATTTTAGCCAAAACCATTTACTACTATGAACTCCTAAAACACAGATGTTTTTATTCGCATTGGCTCGTAAGGGAAGCTTCGTAGTATACTTTTCAAAATAGAAACCAGTCTGATCCTTGTTGAGAAAAAAAGTACCGATGGGAGTTGTGGTGGGCTGACCTTGATCATCCACGGAGGCAATGGCTACATGCATACTGGTGCTAAAGGTCTTCTTAAAGTGCAGTCTTATTTTATCCCAATTTTTTACGATATCCATGATGGTAGACTAAATGACTTGCTTTCAAATTTTCTTTCCTTTCATCGCTTCTGCTATATTAAAATCCATCGCCCGATGTGCCAAAGGAGAAGTATAAGTATTCAAATCATCCATCGCCTTATTGATGGCATCTTTATCTTCTCCAGCTACTGATTTTTGCAATGCCTCAACCAATGCTTTGGTCTGTGTCATCTCTTCTTCGCTGATGATCGATTCATTTTGTTTTAAGAATTTTTCAGAAGACAATAAAATATTTTGTGCTTCATTCCGTGCTTCCAAAAGTGCTCGGATTTTCATGTCACCCTCCGCATTCTGAATGGATTCTAAAAGCATCCGTCCCATGTCTTCTTCACTCAAACCATATTGAGAACGAATTTCGATTTCCTGTTCCACATTGGATCGCAACTCTTTGGCCTTGACCAATAAAATACCATCTGCATTGAGGATAAATTGAATCTCAATTTTAGGTAAACCCGCAGGCATCGGAGGAATGCCTCGTAAAATAAATTCTCCCAATTTCCGATTGTGTTCCACCAAATCTCTTTCGCCCTGATAAACGCCAACCTTAAGATTCGCTTGTCCATCCACAGAAGTAGTATATTGTCTTCCAGCCTTACTCGGTACTTTTGAATTCCTGGAAATGATCACATCCATCAAACCACCAACCGTTTCAATCCCCAAGGAGAGGGGAGTGACATCGAGTAATAAAATGTCTTTTTGATTTCCTGCCAATACATCCGCCTGAATACCCGCCCCCAATGCCACGACTTCGTCTGGATTGAGCTTGTCATAAACGGCTTTACCAAAAAAGTCAGCCACCGATTTTTTAACCAAGGGAACCCGAGTAGATCCTCCGACCATGACAATATGATCAATTTGTGCAGATTCCAGTTTTGCATCCTGCAAAGCATTTTTACAGGCTTCCAAAGTTTTATCAAGCAAGGGTTTTATCAACTGTTCAAAATCCTGACGACTCAAAGAATAGTTTTGGCCATCCAAATCTTTTGAAAAATGATCCTTACTGGATAAGGTCTTTTTGGCTTCTTCGGCAAGGAGTCGCAGCGATTGGCTAAAGGTCTTGGCGTTTTCGGTCGTTTTGGTCCAGTGATCTACAATAGCCCGATCCAGATCATCCCCACCTAAAAAAGTATCGCCATTGGTGGCAAGGACTTCAAAGATGCCGTCTTGTATTTGTAGGATTGAAATATCAAAAGTTCCTCCTCCAAGATCGTATACGGCAATCGTTTGAGATTCGCTTTGATCTTTGTTGAGGCCGTAGGACAGACTCGCTGCGGTTGGTTCATTGACAATGCGAAGGACGTCTAGGCCCGCCAATTTTCCAGCATCCCGAGTGGCTTGTCTTTGGGCATCATTAAAATAAGCGGGAACAGTAATTACGGCTTTGCTGACCGTCGCATCCAATTCTTTTTCGATCCGGCGTTTGAGTTCTTTTAAGATTTCAGCAGAAAGTTCTATTGGGGTGTAGAAACGATTTCCTACCCGAATTTTGACCAAGCTGTCTGTATCTTCGTCGATGATTTTATAACCAAAATATTGTTCAAATTCATTGACGTCGCCATAGGATTTTCCCATCAATCTTTTGACGGAATAAATGGTGTTTTGCGGATCGCTGATGAGTTTTTCCCGGGCGGCTTCTCCTACCAAAATTCTTCCATCTTCGGTGAAGTGAACGATAGAAGGAACCAGCGTACTTTTTCCATCCTTTCCTTTAACGGCCACGGGCTGACCATCGACGATATGAGCCACCAGACTATTGGTCGTTCCCAAGTCAATTCCTATGATGGTTTCCGAGTTTTTTTGAATCTCTCCTGATTGTATATTGATGGGTATTTTTGCCATTTTCTTTGTCCTGATTTTGTGTAGTCTCTTGCTATAAGAGTCTTGATTTTAGGATAGAAACAGTCCTTTAGTTAGGAATGTTTTTAAATCTTCGGCAAAGATAGAAAAGTAGTCTCAAAGGGAGGAAATTAAAGGGGAAATTAAAAGAGAGAGCAAGAAGCTGGAGGATTCGTCAAGCTTCTTGATCTCTGATCTGCTTAATCCTTGCGAAAGTCCGGTGCTTTCCTGAATTGGGTCAATTGCTCAAAAGCATAAGCCAAGCCAATCAAGCGAGGTTCGCTATAAGCCGTCCCGGTAAAGGAAATGCCAATCGGCAAATGATGGACATAGCCCGCAGGAACAGTGATATTGGGATAGCCCGAGACGGCAGCAGGAGAATAACTCGCTTTACCGCCCATCAGATAATGATCGCCATTGATTCGATCAATTTTCCAGGCAGGAGCATCCGAAGGAGCGATGATGGCATCCAACTGATGTTGGGCAAAAACGGCATCAATGCCTTTTTCCTGAGATAGATTTTTACATTTCTTGAGGGCTTGCTGATATTCCTCATTGCTTAAAGGCCCCTTTTCCTGTGCCATTTGGAGTATTTCCTGACCAAAATAGGGCATCGCTTCCTTACTATTGGCCTTATTAAAGGCAATCAGATCGGCCAATGATCTTACTTTGACTTCTGGTTTCAACTTAGCCAAATACTGATTGAGGTCTGCTTTAAATTCATAAAGCAATACGGCAAATTCCGCATCTCCAATTCCTTGATCCGGGATGACTCGATCCAAGTCTATCAAGCTGGCTCCCGCTTTTCGAAGTACCTCAAAGGCTTCTTCCATCACCTGATCCACTTTTTCATGGACGCCCATCGAGCTTCTCATAATACCAAGGCGAGCCCCTTGTAAACTATCGGTCTTTAAAAAGGAAGTATAATCTGCCTGTACTTTTTGACCTTGAGTCGCTCCATCTTCTGGATCTATTCCAGTAATGGCGGCTAATAATATCACCGCATCTTTGACGGTCCTGGCCATCGGCCCCGCCGTATCCTGACTATGGGCAATCGGTATGATTCCTGAACGACTTGCCAAGCCAAGGGTAGGTTTGATCCCCACAATACCGCAAAGTGCCGATGGACAGATCACTGAACCATCCGTTTCGGTACCAATAGCTACCGCACATAAATTGGCGGAAACGGCAGCACCCGAACCCGAACTAGAGCCACAAGGACTGCGATTGAGGTCATAAGGATTGCGGGTTTGTCCGCCTTTGCTGCTCCAGCCGCTGGAGCTACGGGTAGATCTGAAATTGGCCCATTCGCTAAGATTGGCTTTTCCTAAAATAATGGCCCCGGCCTTTCTCATTTGGGCTACAATAAAAGCATCCTTGGCGGCAATATTATTGGCCAAAGCCAAAGAACCTGCGGTAGTATGCATCTGATCTCCCGTGTCGATATTGTCTTTGATGAGTATGGGAATTCCATGTAAGGGGCCGCGACTGCCTTTTTCCTGGCGTTCTTTATCTAAGGCTTCGGCGATGGCTATTGCCTCGGGGTTTAGTTCCAGTACTGCATTGACGAGTGGATTGACTTCCTCAATTCTTTTGAGGTACATTTCAACAATGCTTTTGGCGGTGTATTGTCCATTGGCCATGCCGGCTTGCAATTGATCAATGGTTTGTTCTTCTAGTGGAAAAGGAGTCATTTGGGAATTTTGCTTTTCAGAATTATTGGAAGAAATGGAATCATTTGCCCCACAGGAGGATAATAATCCACTGCCGATGGCCAAGCCTGTTCCTGCAAGGCTTTTGGTGAAAAAATCTCTGCGCTTCATTTTAGGAGAATTGGTGAATTTTGAAGGTAACCATTTCTTGTTTGATTGCAAAGAAATGTTTATTCAGGGGGACTTGTCTTTTTTTGTAAAACAAGCCCAATTAAATTGGCTGCATCATTAGGAGACTCCACTCATTTTTCCTAATTTTCGGTATTATTTCTCAACAAAAACTATAAAAATGTATAAAACACTGAGCTATCAACTATTACTATCTCTTTTATTTTTAGTCTTTCTACCTATAACTTCTTATTCCCAAGTGACCGATTCTTTGGCTTTAGAAATCGCCAAACAAATGGATGAGGAAATGGCGGAAGGATTGGAAGAAGGCCTGGATGTGGGGCTGGAAGAAGACGATAACCCTTTACCCGGAAGTGAGTTAGAAAATGAGGAACCCATGATGGAAGAAGGCGCCATCGAAGAGATAATTGAAGATCCTACATTGGAGGAAATGGAAGAAGAAATGGAAGAGGAGTTAGAAGTTGTACCAGAGGATATCTTGATGGAAGAAGAGCTAATGGCTTATGGAAATGATGAATCCGTCGGTAAGCTCATTAAGGTAAATGGAATCGGCATGTATTATGAAGTTTATGGAGATGGCCCTCCTTTATTGTTGATTCATGGAAATGGGGGAGATATTGCAAGCTTGAGTAATCAAATTGACCACTTTAGAAGCACTTATAAAGTAATCGTAGCGGATAGCCGTGGACATGGAAATAGTGAATTGGGAACGGATAATCTCAATTATGTCCAAATGGCAGATGACTGGATGGCTTTGGTGAATCGCTTAGGATTGGATTCTGTAAATATCCTTGGTTGTAGCGATGGTGGAATCATTGGTTTGCTAATGGCCATTAAGTATCCTGGTAAAGTAACGAAGCTGGCCGCAATGGGTGCTAATCTGCAACCAGATAAAACAGCCGTAAGAGATTGGGCGGTAGATTGGGTAACGAACCTCAGTAAATTTATCGACCAAAAAATTGCAGAAGAAGACAATTCCAAAGATTGGTTTGTGATCAAACAACAAATGGGATTACTCCAAAATCAACCTGATATCTCCTTAGCAGATTTGAAAAAGATTACGGCTCCTGTTTTGCTTCTTTCTGGTGATAATGACATCATCAAAGAAGAACACACAGTACTGATGTACCAGAATATCCCCAATGCACAACTGTGTATCTTTCCGGGAGAAACGCATTTTATTCCGAGTTCAGATCCTGTCTTATTCAATATGATGGTGGATCGCTTTTTGAAAAAGCCCTTCACTCGTCCGACTAGTAAAGAGGTGATGTTTAAAAAGTAAAATTTATTTTCCTTTGACTTCGGAATGGATCAAAGAATAAATGAATATGGCAGGTTCAGGTTTTGATGACTTGTACCTGCCATTGTTTTTGAAACATTCCAACAACTTCTTTAGAATCAAGACTTTTAACTACATTTGTATCCTGTAGAAAATGATTTTAAGACCATTTTATTATCAAATTTGTCAAAGACCATCAAAACTAGAAATCCAATTATGAGTACTGCTATAAAATCTTTGTCTCCTCAATCCCTCTGGTCCAATTTTGCCGATTTAAACGCTGTTCCTCGTGCTTCGAAGAAGGAAGAAGAGGTGATTGAATTTATGGTCAATTTTGGAAAAAAATTAAACTTGCCGACGATCATAGATGAGGTAGGAAATGTCATAATCAAAAAACCAGCGACAGCGGGTATGGAAAATCGACAAGTAGTCGTGATCCAAAGTCACCTGGATATGGTGCATCAAAAAAATGCAGATACCAATTTTGATTTTGCAACAGAAGGCATTAAAATGAAAGTGGAAGGCGATTGGGTCAAAGCAGAAGGAACGACCCTTGGTGCAGATAATGGAATTGGTGTGGCTTCCATCATGGCTTTATTGGAGTCTACAGATATTGCTCATCCGGCAATCGAAGCTTTGTTTACGATTGATGAAGAAACCGGGATGACTGGAGCCATGGGTTTAAAAGGAGGATTGTTGGATGCCACGATTATGCTCAACCTCGATACCGAAGATGATGATGAATTGACGATTGGTTGCGCAGGGGGAGTGGATGTTACTGCAAAAGGAAAATACGCAGAGCAAGAACTCAACCATGCCAGCCAAGGCTTTCGCCTAAGCATCCGCGGATTGAGCGGAGGACATTCTGGAATGGATATCAACAAAGGATTGGGCAATGCGAATAAATTGATGAATCGTATTTTGTTCCAGGTGGATGAAAAATTTATTGTTTCTATTGCTTCCATTAATGGTGGTGGATTGCGAAATGCGATTCCAAGAGAATCGGTCGCAGAGCTAGCGATTCCAAATGCGGACGTCGCTGCTTTTAAAGCTTTTGTCGAAGCAGAAGTCAATATTTTAAAAACAGAAAATAAAGTTACGGACCCAGAACTTGAGATAGTTTTAGAGGAAATTGATGCTCCTGCAAAAGTGATCGATTCCAAATTTCAAACGCAACTTTTACGCGCCATCTATGCCTGTCCCAATGGTATTTTTCGAATGAGTCCAGATATTAAAGAATTGGTACAAACTTCGAATAACCTTGCGCGGGTCTTAGTCGAAAATGGAGATTATACGATCCTTTGTTTGAGTCGAAGTTCGGTGGATACCGAAAAATGGGATATTGCTCGTTCTATCCAAGGAGCTTTTGAGATGATTGGCGCTGAAGTAAGCTTTGATGGTTCTTATCCGGGTTGGACACCCAACCCGCAAGCTTCGATCATTACTTTGATGAGTGACCTCTACCGGGAAATGTTCGATTCAGAACCACATGTCAATGCTTGTCACGCAGGTTTGGAATGTGGTATTTTGGGAACCAATTATCCGGGAATGGAAATGATTTCTTTTGGACCAAATATTCGCGGCGCTCACTCGCCAGATGAAAGGGTACAGATTAGTTCGGTACAGAAATATTGGCCTTATTTGTTGGAAACTTTGAAACGGATTCCGGAGAAGGTTTAATTTTTTAAATAGGATTTTAATCTACTTTTTTCTATAACGTTTCGTGCGACCCCGCTGGGGTCATTTTTAAATCTTTATGACCCCAGCGGGGTCGCACCTTCGCGTTAAAATGATAAATTATTATTACCAAGGAATTTCAGAGTACAAATTAATATAGAATTCTTTAATTCAAAATTCTCCAAAGCCACCCACTGTAGCTTACAAGAGTTTGCTACATCAAATCGTACTTCCCGTGAAGACTCTTTTAATAACACCTCCCTTTACCCAACTCAACACCCCATACCCCGCCACGGCCTATATCAAAGGCTTTTTGGCCACCAAGGGAATGGAAGCTTACCAAGCAGATTTGGGCATTGAGGTCATCCTAAAAGTTTTTTCAAAAGAAGGTTTCCAAAAATTATTGGCCAGTATTCCTACCGACGTGGAGCTTTCCGAAAATGCCGCTCGCATTATCGGTTTGCAAAAACATTATATCCAGACCATCAATCCGGTCATTCATTTTTTACAAGATAAAAATCCGACCCTAGCACACATCATCTGCGAAGGCGAATACCTGCCAGAAGCCAAACGCTTTGAACAAGTCGATGATCTCGAGTGGGCTTTTGGAACGATGGGC
>CALLVY010000189.1 GCA_938015925.1 uncultured Saprospiraceae bacterium | reverse complement strand
CTGTTCCATTCAATCCTATGATAGGCAAACCAAGTGCTTCAGAGTCAAAATCAGAACTTACCGCCAGGTGGGTTGAACGACCTCCGAGCCAGATGACCTTGTAAAAAGCCAGTCCATCATGTTCATTTCCTTCCTCTAAATTATGGAGCATGGCTCGACTAAAAAAAGAAGAAAATTTTTCTGATTCTTGAACGCCTAAAGAATAGCCATTTTTAATCTGGATATAGGCATCTTCTCTTGATAATTCATTTGCATTGCCATCTTTTCTATTAATAGGATTGCATGTTGCATGTGTTCCTGTATTTCGCAGATCAGCACCCTTATCCGAGATACAAACGGCTAACAATGCTGGAAATTCAATAAGGGGGTTTATATTATAAAATCTAATGCCCACACATCCTGGATTAGCATCTAAAAGCTTTCTTATTTGAGTGGTACTGAAATAACCTCTTAGATCAGCTTCTTTCAATTCAAGATTGTTAAGGGTGGTAGCATCCAATTGGACACCAGGGTGGTCGGCAGAAAAAATAGACATGGTTTATATTTTAAGGGGTTAAAAATGAGAACAAGTTATAGATCGCCATTCAGCGATTTTCGAATGACTTCCGCTTTGGAATTCACTTCCAGTGTTCGGTAAATCCGTTTGATGTGATCTCGAACGGTATCTATTGATATACTCAGTTTATCGGCAATGAGCTTATAGCTTAATCCTTCCACCAGGCCATCTACGATTTGGCTTTGTCTGGGAGTAAGGAGGTCTTCTTTCTTTTTTACTTTTGGCATAAAATGCTTTGCAATCTTTCTTGCAATAGAAGGCGACATATAAGACCCGCCTCGATGGACCACAAAGAGCGCTTCCTGAATTTTCATCAAGGACGTTCGTTTCGAAATATAAGAACAAGCGCCCGCGCAAAGTGCATTGAAGATGTTCTTATCTTCTTCAAATGTGGTCAGCATAACGATATCCGCTTCCGGCAACTTCTGTTTTATATGACGAATACCTTCCAAACCAGACATACCCGGCAAACCAATATCAAGGAGTACCAGGTTGATGTCTAAAGATATAGATTCCGCCGCTTTTTCCAAAAAATCTTCTACACTTCCTGCGATCAATTGGATTTGAATAGCTGGATGAATCTCAAAATATTTTTCGAGACTTTCTTGGATGATCGGATCATCTTCTATAATGCAAAGTTTAATCGTTTCCATATTACAAAGTAAATATAAAAAATTGGATGTCCTAACCACATGATGATGTGGGGGAAAATAGAGAGCTGTTTATTAAAAAAAAACAAACCCGAATCTAAGTGATCCGAGTTTGTAAATGGCTTTAAGTTCCGTTATTTTTCAACCAACACTTCGTACTCTTTTAGCAAGTGCTCTTGATTACCCCAAGGAATCAATGCGCCTTTGAACTCCCGTCTGATTTTTCCAGGATGGAGACCTTGCGCAAATGCTGCTCGTGCAGCGAAGAGTGGTGCGCCACCTGGTTCGTATCCAACTACGATGGCACCATCGGGAATATTTCCATCGGATGCTTTTATCCATTTTGCACCTCCGCAATAGACATCATAGTCTTCCACTTTTATTTCCAGACCAGACCAACCAATATTGGCCGCTCCGAATTTTAATCTTACTTTTCCTGGGTGTTGCCCTTTTCCTGACTTTGCTCTACAAAGAAAGAGGGGGACACCATTTGCTTCAAATCCTGCTGAGATGGCACCTTCTGGAATTTGTCCGTTTGATGCTGATTTCCATATAATATTCATTTTTTTTGATTTTTTATGATTAATAAATAAGGGTCATTTTTTCAATGGGCTTACTGAGGAACGGCACTAAGGTGTTTGTCCAGTCCGAAAGAACCCGTCATGTTCCCATTTATTTTAGCACTTGCTGTACCGTCTGATTTTGCGGTAAGAAATTGTCCGGTGAATCCCTTTTCTTGTAAGACTAATTGTACTTCCTCGGTGTTCATGGTATCCGCTTCAGAATTACCATCGGCTTTTGCCGCAGTTCCTCTGATATTGAATAAGGCCACAAAGGGCAACTCTTCATTTTCTACCCAATCCACCCAAGCTTTTATTTTGACATTGCTATTTTCTCTAACCGTTATGATGTCTTTGGTGAAATACGTGACGGTTGTAGAAACCACGTTTTTTTGACTAGCCTCGAAGGTGGCATCCACTCTCAACTCTGCGGAAGCTTCAGCGAAGCCTCCCGGAGTTTTAATTTTTGCGCTTACCGTTGCCCCAATAGCTAAGGTGTCTGTAAATCCATATTCAAAAGTATTTTCTTTTGAAATCTCAGCACTTTGCTCGGTCTCTACGGTTATCCCATCTCCCGTTTGTATTTCTCCATTTACTACAAAGTCAACAGGTGTCGTTTTTAAAGCTTTAGTTTTTTCTTCTGAAAAAGACAGACTCTCTAAGTGATAATCTAAATGTAAATTTCGCAATCTCATGGTCCATCGGTAAGATCGATCTGCGGTAGAGGCCAAGACATCGTTTCCATGTCTTATAAGGGCATGTGAACTAATCATTATTCGCCATTTGTAAGACCCATCTGTTTGGGGCTCCGCAGTAAGCAGCACTTCTCGTCCTTTTCCGGCACTGGATACACTCGTGTTGTACAATTCTTCTTTATCTCTCCAGACCAAGCCTACATACTTCTGATGGTGAAAATTTTTCATATGGCATTTCCAGGTATGAGCGCCTTGCGCATCTCCATAGTCTGGGAGATATACCACATCCGTAAATTCCCACATACCAAGCGATCCTGGAGCACCAGTTGCAAAAGCCATCATTTTTCCCCCTTCTGCTTCTCTCAGGATTTCCCCCTTGGGGCCCAGTATTTCAAAATAGAATGCTTCTAAAATTTTTCCGTAATCTTTCATTTTATAATTTTTTAAGGTTAAAAAAATAATTGTGTTTTGTTGTAATGCAAAGGTAGAGACAGCGTCCATGGCTTCTAACCACATTTCCATGTGGAAGAAGGTGGTTTTTATTTTCTTCTAATTTTTTTCTGGTAATAAAATGGATGGAGGGGTTCCATCGATCCGTTTCTATTAGGTATACGAAAACGGAATGCCACATTAATATGTGGAGGAAGACCTTTCAGGTAGATCGCATCTTTGCAATGACAAGATTATCCAAAAAACAAAAACGACATTCTTATGATTGCTACTCCAAAATTCAAACGACTTCAATCCAAAACAGATTTGCAAGAATTCTCCAATCATTACTGTAAAGCCTCCGGCTTACCCATTCCCAATGCCTACCTGTATAGCCCCAATAATTATGTTTTTGGAATTTACTTTAACCAACAATTGATCGGTGGATTCATCATAGGAAATAGTATGGCCTTTAGGACCGTCGATTTTTTTGCTGCTAAAAATAAGCAGGCAAAAGTCCAGGAAGGTTTAGGTCGTTTAGAAGAGTATACAGAGATTTGTTGCTTTTATATTGATCGTGACTTTAGAGCTAAAACCGCGATCAATTTCTTCGTTTGGTTAAGTATGACCTATGCTTTGAAACGCTATGGCAAAAAGCATTTTCTATTCGGCACCTGTTCTCGTTCCTTGGCTCGCTTGTATGCGCAGACCCCGAAGTCGATTCCAATTCA
>CALLVY010000188.1 GCA_938015925.1 uncultured Saprospiraceae bacterium | reverse complement strand
TCATTGAAAAATGAGCAAACAACACCAAATGCTAACATTAACTTCAGATCCTCGTAACGTTGCCCGCGTGGAAACCTTTGTTGAAAAGGTAGTCGCTAAATATCGAATCAGCCCCGATTTGTATGGCAATATTCTTATTAGCCTCACAGAAGCGGTAACCAATGCGATCAATCATGGCAATCATGGTGATACCACCAAAACTGTTTGTGTACGACTAAAAGAATTAGCTGGCAAACTAGCTTTTCAAATCACTGATGAAGGCGAAGGGTTTGATTTTGACAATATTCCTGATCCAACTGCCCCCGAAAATTTACTAAAGATTGGTGGCCGTGGCGTATTCCTAATGCGCCAATTATCAGATGATGTACTATTCCGTGATAATGGAAGTACAGTAGAAATTCAATTCAAACTATAAACTCCTAAATTCGACACCAACGATTCCTTTATTCCTATTCAAAGATTTGAATTGTTTTCCTTATTAATTACTGTTTAAAAGTAGTGGAAGCAACAAAGAATCTTCATCTTTGTCTGGTACCAATTCTTAAATTTCATGCCTGATCCTAATTTTCCCGAGCTCGAGGAAAAAACCATCGATTTTCACACTGAAGATATTGATTTCCAGATCTCCGATGAAGCAGGTCTAAAAAATTGGATTCAAGACACTATTGAAAAGGAAGGAGGTCAATTGAGTTTTCTCAACTACATTTTTTGCTCTGATCCATATCTACATAAAATCAATGTAGAATACCTTCAGCACGATACTTATACCGATATCATTACTTTTCCTTATCGAGAAGATAAAATTGAAAGTGATATTTTTATTAGCATTGATCGCGTACGAGAAAATGCGGGAAAATATGAAGTCCTTTTCGAAGAAGAACTATATCGAGTTATTATCCATGGAGTCTTACACTTATTGGGTTTCGGTGATAAAACGGAGGAAGAAAAATTAAAAATGCGCGCAAAAGAAAATGAGTATATCCAACTGCTCAAAAAATAATATCAAGTGGCCCTTTCCCTCTATTTTCTTTATCCCTATATTTGTGCTCTTCCAGACAGGCCCTTTCCAAATAAAGGCATTGCTTTTGCCTTAATCCTCTAAATAATATATCCCGGTTCTCCGGCAAAAACTGATTGATATGAAAGTATTAAAATTTGGTGGCTCTTCTGTAGCTAAACCTGAACGCATAGAAAAAGTTATTAAAATACTAAAAGACTATTACGTCAAAGGCGAAAAATTTACAGTCGTTTTTTCTGCTTTTGGTGGAGTCACCGATTTGTTAATCGCAATGAGTGATGCAGCAGCAGACGGAGAGGAAGAAAAATACCTATCCTTATTTGACCAATTTAGCCAAAGACATATTGATGCGGTCAAAATATTAATTGCTGAAAATAATCAAGCTCCGGTTCTCGAAGAATTAGCAGAGATGCACGGGAGTCTTAAAAATTTGCTCAATGGTATTTTTCTGGTTCGCGAAGCTTCTCCACGTACGATGGATTATGTCTTAAGTTTTGGAGAAAGAAATTCAGCCTATATCATCAGCCATGCCATGGTTCAAAAAGGCATCAATGCGCGTTACCTCGATGCACGAAAAATTATAAAAACGGATAAAAATTTCACCTCTGCAAAAATTAAGTTTGAGCTAACTTATGCCAACATCAAAGAGTATTATTCTAATAATCCAGAGGTACAAATTGTCACTGGTTTTATTGCAACTGCAGTTGGCGGACTCACCACTACTTTAGGACGTGGTGGTTCTGACTATACCGCTTCTTTACTTGCTGCTGGTTTGGATGCGAGCTTGATAGAAATTTGGACAGATGTAAATGGAGTGCTAACCGCCGACCCTCGAAAAGTAAAAAAGGCGTTTACAATTCCTACGCTCACTTTTGCGGAAGCCATGGAAATGTCTCACTTTGGGGCAAAGGTAATTTATCCACCTACGCTACAACCCGCTTTGAAAAAAGACATTCCGCTCGTTATTAAAAACACTTTTAATCCGGAGCATCCTGGTACTCTTATTTCTAGCAAGGCTGATCAGAACGCACCAGTGATCAAAGGAATTTCTTCTATTGGTGAAATCTCTCTTTTGACCTTGCAAGGTAGTGGTATGTTTGGAGTACCCGGAATTGCGGGACGTCTATTTGGAACACTTGCTAATGCCAAAATAAATGTCGTTTTAATTACACAGGGATCATCCGAACATTCTATTAGTTTTGCGATTTCGCCGAAACTAGCAAAGAAAGCTAAAAGGCTGGTAGACAAGGCTTTCGAGTATGAAATTCAAGCTGGAATCATCGATCCGATTCGCATAGAAACAGAACTTTCTGTGGTGGCCATCATTGGTGAAAATATGCGTTTGCAACCAGGAATTGCTGGTCGTTTATTTCAGGCTTTAGGAAAAAATGGAATCAACTGCGTGGCCATTGCTCAGGGATCTTCTGAGCTAAATGTTTCTGTTGTTATTCGCAAAGTAGATGAAGCAAAATCTTTGAATGCTTTACACGAAGCTTTCTTTCTTTCCGATACTAGAGTCTTACATTTATTCATCATTGGTGTTGGTTTGATTGGCAGTACCTTATTGGAACAGATAAAAAAACAAGCCGCTTATTTAAAAGAAAAACAACTGATCGAAATTAAGGTTGTTGGTTTGTCTAATAGTAGCAAGATGTTGTTTGAGGAAGAAGGGATTGGATTTGATAATTGGAAAAATGATTTATTGGCTTCTTCAGATAATGCAAGTCTTCCCGGCTTTATAAATCGGATGAAAGATATGAATTTGTCCAATACTATTTTTATTGATAATACAGCGAGTGAAAAAGTAGCGGGCTTTTATGAAAGCATTTTAGAATCAAGTATTTCCATTTCTACTCCCAATAAAATTGCCACTTCCTCCTCCTATCTTCAGTATCAACGTTTGAAAAATTTAGCCAAAAAGAATGGCGTTCTTTTCTTGTACGAAACCAATGTTGGCGCTGGCCTTCCTGTTATTTCTACCCTCAATGATTTGATCCATAGTGGAGATCGAATTTTAAAAATTGAAGGGGTCTTATCTGGTTCTCTTTCGTTTATTTTTAATTCCTTTAAAGAAGGAATCTTGTTCAGTGACATTGTCAAAGAAGCCAAAGCTAAAGGCTTCACAGAGCCTGATCCACGAATAGATTTGAATGGAATTGATGTGCGTCGCAAATTAATTATTTTGGCAAGGGAAACAGGTTTGGCTTTAGATGCTTCAGAAGTTGAAATTGAAAATATTTTACCAGAGGCCTGTCAAAAAGCAACAAGCGTAGATTCCTTTTTAGAAGAAGTAGAAAAAGTAGATGAGGTATTCGAAAAGATGAGAGTCGACGCTGCGAAGGAAAATAAAATGCTTCGGATGATTGCACAGTTGGAAAATGGAAAAGCAAAAATTGGATTGCAAGCCGTTGATCCTAATCACCCTTTCTATTCTCTTAGTGGTAGCGATAATATGATTGTGTTTACCACTGAGCGCTACAAGGATCGTCCCCTTGTGGTAAGAGGTCCTGGTGCTGGTGCAGAAGTAACAGCAGCTGGTATCTTTGCTGAAATCATTACAATTGGAAATTTTCTTAATTAATCGTTTACGTTTTTAATCTGTTATAAATATATAACTAACTGATTGTCAATTAATTAAACACAAATATGGATCCTGGTTTTAAAGTATTTGCTCCTGCCTCTGTGGCCAATGTTGCCTGTGGCTATGATATCCTTGGCTTCGCCTTAGACAAACCAGGTGATGAGATTATTGCGCGCACCTCTAATACACCTGGCTTAAGAATTACGAAAATAACAGGCTCTCAAAAAAAGCTTCCATATGAGGTGGAGAAAAATACAGCTGGTTTTGCTGCGCTAAAATTATTAGAACATCTTGGTGAGGAAAAACGAGGTGTCGAAATGGAGATTCACAAGAAAATGCCATTTGGTAGTGGCCTTGGATCGAGTGCCGCAAGTGCCGCAGGTGCGGTCATGGCCATCAATGAATTAATGGGACGCCCCTTGACCAAACGAGAACTACTCCCCTTTGCTGTCTTGGGCGAACAAGTTGCAGATGGTTCTTATCATGCAGATAATGTAGCTCCATCCTTATTGGGTGGAATGATTTTTATTAGAGACAATGCAAGTTTAGATGTTCACCGTCTTCCTTTTATTCGAGGTTTGAGAGTTGCCGTCGTTTATCCACATATCGAAATTCTTACCAGAGATTCCCGGAATATCTTATCCGATCAAGTTACTTTGAATAATACCATTCAACAAACGGGAAACTTGGGAGGATTAATTGTGGGCCTTTACAATGGCAATTTCGATCTAATTAGTCGATCCTTAAATGACGTAATCATCGAGCCTCAACGTGCCCAACTCATTCCTCATTTTTACCAAGTAAAAGAAGCAGCTTTAAAAGAAGGTGCAATGGGCTGTAGTATATCAGGAGCCGGTCCTTCCATTTTTGCTTTGTGTCATAATAGCCTCGAAGCAGAAAATGCTGGACAAGCCATGCAAAAAACTTTTATTGACAATGGTATTGAATGTGATTTATTCTTATCCTCTATCAATCAAGAAGGTGCTTTTTTATGCTAATGTCTTTATTTGCAAAGCAATTTTCTAAATACTTTTTACATGAAACTTTATAGTACTAATAATACCGATCACCTTGTTGATCTGCAAGAAGCTGTTTTCAAAGGTTTGCCTGAGGACAATGGTCTTTATATGCCTGTTGATATTCCTGTTCTCTCCGATGCTTTTATTAGCGCTTTGCCAAATTTAAGTTTTGCAGAAATTGCTTTTGAGGTTTGCAAAAATCTCGTTGGTGATTATATCCCTGCGGGTGATCTCCAAAACATCATTGAAAAGTCTATTAATTTTCCAGCGCCTGTTGTTCGCTTAGCTGATTCTGTTGGGATATTAGAACTCTTTCATGGCCCTTCTTTGGCCTTCAAGGATTTTGGAGCTCGCTTTATGGCGCAGCTGATGAGTTATTTTAATAAGGGTAATGATCAAGAGTTGGTTATTTTGGTCGCTACTTCTGGAGATACTGGTGGAGCAGTTGCCGCTGGCTTTTTAGATACTCCTGGAATTAAAGTAGTTATTCTTTATCCTAGTGGAAAAGTAAGTCCACTCCAGGAAAAACAATTGACAGCTTTAGGGGGAAATATTTCTGCATTAGAAGTGGATGGAAGTTTTGATGATTGCCAAGCTTTAGTAAAGAAAGCTTTTCTAGATGTGGACTTGAGAAAAAGGATTCGCTTGAGTTCTGCTAACTCCATTAATATTTCTCGACTGATTCCGCAATCCTTCTATTATTTTGAGGCTTATAAGCAAGTAGTTCAAACTGGAAAAAAAGTAGTCTTTTCTATTCCTAGTGGAAACTTTGGAAACCTTACCGCCGGACTCTTTGCTAAAAGAATGGGACTTCCTGTCCATCATTTTATTGCTGCTACTAATGCTAATAGAGTTGTTCCTGACTATTTATTGAGTGGAAAATTTTCTCCACAAACTTCTATTCCTACCATATCCAATGCAATGGATGTAGGTAATCCCTCGAACTTTGCGCGAATGTTAGACCTATATTGTTCCACGTGGAACATTATGAAAAAGGATATTAGTGGTTATAGTTATTCTGATTTAGAAACTAGAGAAGGTATTAAGGAAGTTTTTGATCAATATCAATATACTATTGATCCTCATGGTGCCCTCGGATATTTGGCTTTCGAGGAATATAAGAAGGATAATTCTGATACTTTTGGACTTATCCTTGAGACAGCTCATCCATCTAAGTTTAATACCGAGGTAGAAAAAATAACGAAGCAAGTAGTAGAAATCCCTGAGCGTCTCGCTACCCTAGCGAATAAAACAAAGCTTGCTACCTCTATGCCTATTGAATATGATCCTTTTAAATCTTGGTTGCTCGATAATTATTAGGTTGTTTAAGATCTTATTAAAAAAGGCTTGTGCATATATGTGCAAGCCTTTTTTTGTTACTCCTGTTTTATTATAGAAACTAGATCATGGTTTATTATTTTTTAAATTGTTCCACGTGGAACAATTTATTCCTAGTAACCTTGTCAAACTATTATTATAGCATCTGTGCTTTTATTCTTTAAAGAGAAGGAAACCCACTATTTCAAACATTACATTCAAGTTATACTCCACCATTGTTCCACGTGGAACAATTCATTCCTAGTAACCTTGTCAAACTATTATTATAGCATCTGTGCTTTTATTCTTTAAAGAGAAGGAAACCCATTATTTCAAACAATGCATTCAAGTTATACTCTACCATTGTTCCACGTGGAACAATTTCTGTATTAATCTATTCATAAAACATACTACTTCAATATCCATTAAAATAGACAAGAGAACCAATCCACTCATTAATAGGATTATAAAAAGAAACTAAGTACAAGTATGTGCTAGGACAATTATCTTTTATAAGCTACTAAATAAAAGAAGAGTAAATGAGTATATTTACAGCATAAACTAATTTTGATTATCCTATTTACAACTAAATAAAAATGGCTTTAAAACTTCTTCGATCCAGCTGGATACTACTGCTTTTATTATTACTCCAATCACAAGTAATAATTGCTCAGGAAAATACCAATACCAATAAATTTAGACAACTAAAAACAGAGCTAGCTACTCCCAATGATTATAGGAATGCCTCCGGAGCACCTGGACATGAGTATTGGCAAAACGAAGCAGATTATAAAATAGCTGTAGAGCTTGACGATAATACACAAAAGATAACTGGAGAAGAAACCATTACCTATCACAATAATTCCCCAGATGTTCTCGATTATTTGTGGCTTCAATTAGATCAGAATATGCGAGCTAAAGATTCTGATACCTATAAGGTGAGAACCAATGATAAATTGGAACCTTCAGAAAGAGGTGGAGAAAGAGCAACTTTTAGAAGTGTCAAACAACAAATGGCAAATGACTTTGACGGCGGCTTTAAAATGCAATCTGTCAAAAGCACAGATGGTAAAGATTTAAATTATACCATCAACAAAACCATGATGCGAATTGATTTAGAAAAAGCATTGGCACCAGGAGCTAGTATTTCTTTTAATATCGCTTGGTGGTATAATATCAATGATCGAATGAAAATGGGTGGTAGATCTGGATACGAACACTTTGAAGAAAATGACAACTACCTTTATACCATCGCTCAGTTCTTCCCAAGAATGTGTGTATACAATGACATCGAAGGATGGCAAAACAAACAGTTCTTAGGTCGCGGAGAATTTACAGTTCCCTTTGGTGATTATGAAGTAAGCATTACTGTTCCTTCCGATCACTTGGTTTCAGCGACAGGA
>CALLVY010000187.1 GCA_938015925.1 uncultured Saprospiraceae bacterium | reverse complement strand
GAGGTGATTTTCAAGATGATTTTTTTACATTAAACAAGATTTCAAGACCTACGATATTACGTCCCCTTTCAATCAATATTCAAAAATTGGTTATTTAATAGTTAACATTCCCAAGGCCCTTCTTAATCCATTTTTACAAAACGAGCCAGAACTTTTTCTTTGCCATAAAGAATCAAATGACGTTTTTCAAATTCCCATCGTTTGGCCTTTTTCAATGCGTCGATCAATTCTGTTTCCTGTGCCGAAGATGTGGTGCTTAGCGCGGGAGTGATTTTGGAAAAGGAGATCTGAGATTTTCCTGCCCGGAATTTACCTTGAAAACTTTTTTGGTTGGCAGATAATAGAAAACTTTGTTTCGCAACATATAACTCGAGGATTGCTCCTTGCGTTCTGCTGTCTATTTGTTTTCCATTCAATTGTTGTAATCCCCAAATATCATGGAGTCGCATGGTCGATTCATCTGCCTGGAAAGATTGACAAGAGGAAAAGAAAAGTAGGGCGAATAGAAAAACGGATAATTCTCCGAAGCGCCAAAAACTAAGCTTGGTATTTTTCATAGACTTTACGGATGGTTTTTGCCAACTTTTTATCTTTTGCAGTGATGGTGTTTCCTGCATCATGGGTACACAAAACAATTTTTACGGTGTTGTAAACATTGCTCCATTCTGGATGATGGTTTTGGGTCTCGGCATACATCGCCACTTCTGTCATAAAGGCAAAAGCCTGTTTGAAATCTTTGAATTTGAAGGTGGCTCGTAATTTATTACTTCGCTCTTTCCACATAAGTTGATTTGGTTTTAGATAACATTGAATTCAAAGTTTTCAAACAGGCTGTGTTTTAATCAGGTCTTGGCAGTTTAAAAACTCCAATCGTATTGATCCAATTCCGAAACACCCACCCGTAGCAAGTCAATTGTACTTTGGATGTCTTCTTTGTTAGCCATTTCGATGGTCTGGTGCATATTGCGAAGTGGAATAGAAATCGCTCCGGCAATGGCGCCATTTTTACCATAACGTTGTATCCCAGCCGTATCGGTACCTCCTTTAGGTAGGACTTCTGTTTGCCACTTGATATCGTGGCGCTTGGCTGCTTCCTGAAGATACTTGACCATCCGATAATCACAGATCGTCATGCCATCCATTACCTTGATCGCTGTACCATGTCCAAGGCGAGTGACTCGCTCATGCGCTTGTGCGCCAGGTACATCAAAAGCGATCGTTACGTCCAGTCCAAAACCAAAATCAGGATTGATATGGTGGGCAGCACTGATGGCTCCACGCAAACCTACTTCTTCCTGCACGGTGAAAACACCATATAAATCGTAAGGAATTTCTTTACCTTTCAATTCTCGCAATACCTCCAATAAAATAAAAACAGAGACTCTATTATCTAGTGATTTGCTATTGACACAATTGCCCATTTCAATCAACTCTCGTTCTCTGGTGATCGGATTTCCTACGGTAATACATTCTTTTACTTCTTCTACACTAAGGCCCGTATCAATAAAATATTCCTCAATAGGCATCGCCTTACTGCGTTCGTCCGCTTTCATCAAGTGAATAGGTTTAGAACCCATAACGCCAATGACGTCTTTGGTACCATGTACAATAACTCGCTGTGCCGTAAGTGTCTTTGGATCAAATCCACCCAAGGTATGGAAGCGGATAAATCCATCATCATCGATGTGCGTAACAATAAACCCAATCTCATCCATATGAGCGGCGACCATTACTCGTTTGTCGGATTTTCCTTTTTTGATAGCCAGGACATTACCCATAGCATCTACGCGGACCTCGTCGACAAGACCTTCTACTTCTTTTATCACTAGCTGGCGAATGCGCTGTTCAAAGCCAGAAGTACCAGGTGTCTTGCAAATTTTCTTTAATAACTCAACATTAATCATAGTGTCTCGGTTTTACTTATTCGGTACCCTGCCTAATTGCAAAAAAGATACCGAAGGATTTCTAGGGAAAATATCTAAGTGTAACCTCTTGATTATCAAGGGGTAGTAAATTTAGTTTGAATGGCGTTCAGAAGGGATTGGTCAGTTTTGAGGGACCTTCTATCCAAAAAATGACATTTTGGATGAGAGAAACGGTAAAATAGATACCACAATTTACAAAAGCAAAGGAAACGAGCCACTTTTTTGAGGGAAGTTCTACAATAAAATCATTAAAATTGCGCTCCCTTTAGGAGGTATTTCAGGAAAAGTAGCGAATAATGTCATTAATCAAAAAATTGGCGGGCCAGACTTTATTGTATGGACTTAGTAGTATACTGAGTCGGCTGCTCAATTATTTTGTGTTGACGGTTTATCTCACGCGGGTTTTTACCGGGGTAGATGTTGGTCAGTATGGGATTTATGGGATCATGTATGCTTTTTCTGCACTCTTGATGGTTTTCTTTACTTATCGAATGGAAACGACCTTCTTCCGCTATGGAGGTAAGGATGGAAAAATAGAGGAAACCTTTTCTACTGCAAGTATCTCTTTGCTGATAAGCACTTTTATACTCGTCACTCTGACTTGCCTGTTTTCTGAATCTATTGCAACCCAACTCCTCGATCAACCCGGCAAAGGACGTTATGTGATTTACTTTGCATTGATTATGGGCATAGATACCCTTTCCGTTTTGCCTTTTGCTCGCTTGCGACTAGAGAATAAGCCCTTGCAATTTGCCAGTTTAAAAATTCTCAATATCCTGGTTAATATAGGTGTCTTGATTTTTTTTCTAGAAGGATGTGCTTGGTTTGTGGCCAATGGATATGCAGACTTGTTTGCTTTTTATGATCCCAAATGGAATCTTGATTATGTATTTATTGCCAACCTGGCGGCGAGTTTTGTTACCTTGATCTTTTTCTTTCCCCAATACTTTAGAACCCATTGGGTATTTGATCGAGAGCTTTGGAGCACCATGCTTCGCTATGCAGGGCCACTTATCATTGTGGGCATCGCTGGCGTAGCCAGTATGTCTTTGGATCGGATTTTACTCAGCGAATTTCTGCCGGGAGAAGCCAGCGAAAAACATGACCAAATAGGAATTTATAATGCTTGCGTAAAGCTGGCGGTACTAATGAATCTTTTTATCCAGGCTTTTAATTATGCAGCGGAGCCTTTCTTTTTTAATAATGCCAATCGTGCCGATTCCAAACACGTGTATGGACAAGTGGCGCAAGCTTTTTCTCTCGTTGGTAGTTTGGTCTTTCTTGGATTGATGCTTTACTTGGATTGGGTGAAATACATTATTGGAGCAGATTATAGGGAAGGTTTGGTGGTGGTGCCGATCATGCTGATCGCTTATTTGTTTTTGGGACTGTATTATAATTTTTCGATTTGGTATAAGCTGAGTGATCGCACCGACATTGGCGCTTATATATCGGTAGCAGGCGCTTTTATTGCAATTGGCCTCAATGTACTATTGATTCCAAAAATCGGGTACATGGGCTCTGCCTGGGCGGCCTTGGCGACTTATGTTTTTATGGCCGTTGCCAATTATTTTGCGAGTCGTAAGTATTATCCAATCGATTATCCCGTTGGTAAAATGGGCAGCTATCTCTTTTTCGCAATTGTGGCATATTTTTTAAGTGATTATCTACGTCCCTCTTTCGAACCAGAATCGCTGAAATTATTTTTGGTCAACACTGCGATTCTTTTGGCTTACCTTGGCGCCATTGCCTTTATAGAACGATCTCTGTTAAGGGACCAATTTAAACAAATTACCGAAAATCGAAATGCTTAAACGCTACCTCAAGCATCCTTTTCCTTATCTTGCAGCAGTCTTGTTGGCAATTTTGTATTTCTCCTTACCTTCCATTACCCAATCCATCGCTGCTCGACCTACTTTTGCAGATTATGCTTACTTGGATGCCAGTAAAATTTGCCACAGCATCCAACAAAAAATGCTTTTCCCTTTTGATAAATTGTTGAGTAAAACGCAACGAGCTTGGCTGGTGTTTCCTTATTATTTGCTGCTATTTTTATTGCTGCGTTCTGTTTTTATTCACACCAAAAAGTTGTGGTACTTTGCAGGAGTTGCTTTGATGTTTTTCCTTTTATTGATTTATATTTTTCCTGGAATTTTGTTGTCCTTTGAAAACGATACAGAGAGTAAGAGCATTGGACATGTGGCCAATGGTCGGATTGAAAATAGTAAGCGGATGTATTTTCGAGGCGCCAATTTTACCACCTATTCCTTTGGCGGATATTTGGTCGGGAGAACCTATGTCAATGATCGCATTCGAAAAATCATCAGGCAGTCTTATGCGGTTTGTGAAAAAACATGTCCTGATATTACTTTTGTCCTGGGAGAAATTGGTCGAAAAAATGGTGGAAAGTTCTTGCCCCACCGCACCCACCAAAGTGGGCTAAGCGTCGACTTCATGACCCCACTACTCAAAAAGGAAAAAACCTACAGAAGCAATCATCTTTTCAATTTATGGGGCTACCGCCACGAATTTGACAACAAAGGAAAAATGGGAAAAGTTAAGATTGATTTTGAAACCATGGCGAAGCATCTTTACGAACTCCAAAAAGCAACAGCGGCGGAAGGTTTGGTTATTCAAAAAGTAATCTTCGATCCCGTTCTTCGACCTTTATTATTAGCGACGAGCTATGGCCCGAAAATTAAAGACCTTCCTTTTACTAAAAAACGAGTCATCGTTCGACATGATGATCATTACCATATAGATTTTGGGGTTCCTTCTCGAGGGAAATAAAAGTTGAATTCTGAATATCCAATTAGGAGTGTCAGAAAAAGAAAAAACGGAGGTTTAATTGTGGATAGGAATATTGAATAAGGAATTTTTAATTTTGAATAACGATTTTAGGGACGAAAAATCGCGAATTTGTGAGGATCCCTTAGCATTGCTCGCCCCTGTCTGTCCCTGGTGTAGGTTGACCGCTTTTGGGTTAAGAAATTATTGAATTTTCAATGGACAAAACAGCCCGTTTGCTGTTTCAAGTTGTTTAAAAAATTGTTTCTGTTTCGATCGAGGCACAAAATTATTAGAGTTATGTATTAATTCTCGATGCTTTTGTAATTCGCTTGAATTAGGCCATTTCTGCTCAAATTTAATTGGCGATAACTTGCCAGGCAGATGTCTATGAATTCTTTTTTCATTAAAGTGTTTAACTGCTTTTTTTACACCTGTTTTCAAGTCTTTAAGATCCTTAATTTTCCAATATTTTAAATATTCATTTTTTATAATTCCATTGACTCTTTCGGCATAGGCATTTTGTTCGGCACTGGCATCCATGCTTAGTAAAGCTTGGACACTGTTTAATAATTTTCGATATGCTAAACTTCCATACTGACTTCCTCGATCAGAGTGATGAATACATCCAGCCATTGCTGACTTACCTCTTAACTTGATAACTTCTTTGAAAGCATTGAGGTTTGCTTGTGTTCTCATATGATCACTTACCTGATTACCTACAATTCGTTTAGAATAAACGTCAATGATAAAAACAACATAGTAGAACGTTTCGTCAACCAAAACAAACGTAATATCTGATTGTAGTACTTGGTTAAAACGATCTACAATCATCCCCTCAATTAGGTTTTTACAATGATAAGTACCTGATTTTGTTGTCTTTATAGTCCTTTTTTGAAACCTTACTCGATATCCAAGTTCCATAAATATATCAATAAAACGGTCTCGGCCAATAAAACTTGGGCAAAGCGTATCGTAAGCTTTTTCCAAACCACATCCTGGATGTTCCGAACGTAAAATATCCATTAAAACAATCAAGTCATTTAGTTGCTGTTCAAATTTTTGTTGGCGAATATGCTCTTGATGAACAGCTTGTTTTGTCGTACCGATTGCCCGATAAAAATTATTTAAAGAGTAAGGTAGAGTATGACGTAAATTCCGGAATGATTGTACCGCTAAGTATTGAAACTTTTTTTTAAATCCGTTTTATAATGCTTGCCACTCAAGTCAATTATTTTTTCCAAATACTCAATCTTGATTTGTTTTTGACCAAGTAATTGTTCCAAATTTTTGACTTGCTTTTCAAGCTCTTTCAATTTTTGGGTACTACTATTTTTCATCTCAATAACGACAGATTTTGGTTGTTCGTTTTTTGAATATTTGCGAATCCAATGATAAATACTTTGAAAGTCTAAATTATGTAATCTACTCAATTGTAGCACTGTAAAATTGCCACTTTCAAATTCATTGACTACATTACGCTTAAAGTCTACACTAAAAGTACGTCGTTGATTGATTTTTTTACCTTTTTTCATGATGAATTTTGATGAAAAACGGTCAACGTCAGTCAGGGATGGACAAATATTCGATATTGGAAATTCAGGATTGAATATTCCTTTTTTTCTGAACACTCCTAACTATCCTTCATAAATATCATACTTAGCAGAAACAGAGGTCATTAATGCTTCATTGGCAAAATCTTCTGCCGTCATCTTCGAGAGTTCCTCTAGAAAAAGATCAAATTGACCATTTTTAAA
>CALLVY010000186.1 GCA_938015925.1 uncultured Saprospiraceae bacterium | reverse complement strand
GAATGTCCAGTGGACATTCAAGTGAGGGAACCGCTAGCGGAAGGGATGACAGAGGAGAAAAAGACAATTTTTCAGCCATACGAAATTATTTAGAATAAACTCTAATGACTATAATATCATTTCCATTCTTCTATATTGTTTTCTCTAGTTCATCAACAATATCAAGATATGATAGCGCAATACGATTCAACTCAGTATTCTTTTCTGGCAGGCCTAAATTTTGTTGTTTCTTAATGGAATTGTATTGACCAAGCAGTATGATTAGTTGATTCTCTAAACCACTATCAATTCTGTCTGATACTTTTAAAGTGTTATTTAAGGCTTTTTCTAATTTCCCCTCTTTGACTAGATGCCTCCAAGTCTCTATTACTGATTTTTGCTTCTCTCGATCAAAGAAGTTTTTTACCCTACCATTTTCAAACAGGTTTAGTATATTAAAAGTAATATCAAAAAACTTTGTAGGTGGAAGATTTTCATCAATAATAAATTCTGCATCTTTTGGTGAGATATAATAATAATTTTCTCTGTAGTAAGTTTTTTCCCAAACCTCTCTTGGATATCCATTTATATTCCATACTGGAAAAACCGGCTTCTTACATAAAACAGCTTTTTCAATACAATCAGCAGTCCCTTTTTTACCTCCTATGGAAATTATTGCGTCACAAAGGGTCACTTGATATGTTCTTGCTGACGACCAATACTCCGGAACTTTATACCTTTGTACTACTCCAAATTCGGGTATATTATCAAGATTTTCTGGAAGAATAAATTCAACATTGTCTCTTATTTTATCTTCATCATGAGCTAAATTCTCAAAAATTGATTTTGCTACGAACATGTCCAGGTCTCTAGTACCACTAAAAATAAGTTTGTGATTTTGATTAATTATACTTTTCGCTAGTTGCTTAGCATATTCATTAATCTTAATATTCAATTCTAAATCTGAACCTTGATCAGAATAACTACCTCTAAACAAAATTTTTAATCCCATTTCAATTTGATTTTAGCAGACCAATAACCTGTTGAAATTCTTAAAAGATCGTTTTCATAATTACTCAGATCGTTTTGAATAACAACTAACTTGTTAAGTTACAGCAATTCCTAGAATAGCTTTTTCTAATTCCTAAATTTCTTAGTAACAATCCTCTTCCAAATTAACATTGTTATCTATAAAAACAAACAAAGTAACACCTAAAATCAACGACTTCTAGCTATATTAATAATTCTAGACTTACTTTTTTTGAAATTTAGTACGTTTTGATCTGGGTAGTTCATCTTTTCTTGTTGCCACCAACGATCCCGGTATGCGGCGTGGCTGGCGGCGCGTTGGCCTAGTGCGTTGGCTAAACTGCCAGTCATAATCGACATATCGATTTATTAGATGCAAGTTCTTTTTTTATTCTGTTTACAAACCCTCTTTTCTCAAAAACTGCACAAAATGTTGAGATCCTTTTAGATAACGCTTTACTTTAATCATATCTCCATTTTTCCCAATTATTCGTAATGAACCCATAGTTTTTTTTTTACATTCGATATCAAACCCAATTCTATTTTTGATTTCTTATTAAAAATATTTGTCTTTTCAATGAAGCTATCACCATAAACTATTTTTTTATTAAGAGATTCTAAAACTGCTAAAATCAACACCCCTACAGCCAGAATTATTAATACCCATCCTTCTCCATTCTTTACTTTTTCTAAATACTGATAAATCGAAAATACAATCATTAGAGATGGAGAAATAAGACCAAATAAAAACCATCTACTAACCCTTAATTCAAATTTACCATCTTCTCGAAAAAAGGGATCTGAAATATTCTCAGTACTTTTCAAATAAATACCAATTAGAAATATTAATATTATAAATCCTAGGAAATAAAATTCCATCTTCAAATTACATTTTACTTATTAAATTAAATTTGCTGTTTCTAATGTTCCGATTTCTTTCCTTTTCATTGATTCACACCATTCTAGTAGCGGAATATTTTCTAAATATTGTGATATATCTTTCTCAATGCGCTTCGGGTTTCTTTCCTAATATTTCTTTTATCAGGAAATATTCGCACAAAAATATCCTCAATTACCAATTTCCGAAGTTCTAGGTTTTCTTCAGCGGTTAGGTCTATTTTTTCAGTTATCCGCTCAGACTTAAAGGTGTTCCTAATTCTTGGATATAATTTTAGGGTGTCATAATTAATTTCATTTTTCATTGGAGAATTAGGATTCGTAAATATCTGTGATTCCTTTTTTATTATCGGTAAAATATCTAAAATACCATCAATCCATTCTACCGCAATAACAAATGGTAAATAATCATTTGAGATATAAAAAACTTCTTCATTCACAAGATCAATATATTTCAATACTTGTCTTTCATCGAAGGTCTTAACTCCTGCAAAATTTTCTTGATATTTATTAATAAAATTATTTACAACAAGAAAATAGTTTTGCTTTCTTTTTAAGAAAAATGTCTTTATTGAATAAAATATCACCGCAAAGCCGATGAAATTAATTAGCGTATCAATAATATCTTTCCACGTTTCAAAGCCGGACATATAAAATATTTTTTGGGTGAGGGGGTTTTTATTTTTTTATTTGATACTTAATAGCATACTCCCCTCCTTTTGGGTTGGCATGACCAGATCGCATTTATTGGATGCGCTATTTATTCTTTTTATAGCCTTGTAGAAAAACGCCTATTTTTCCTATATCCTTTCCTGATTTAAAAACCTTGGCTATTTTCTTATCTGCTGTGATAATCTGTGATAATGATTTTAAATTCGTTAGCGACTAAATTCATTATTACTAATCACATAGCCAGCTCTAATAAAAATGGTTCTCACTTTCGTAAGCAGATATATGTCAGAAGAATAACCATTGCTAATTTCATATATTGCCTCTAAACTAAATTTGTTTCTGGAAACTCCCAAACCTACAAATGCTGCTTGTTCAAAACTCCTCATAGCGCTTACCGGTTTTGCAATTAGTAGTGAATTGGTAACTCCAAAATTCCCATACCATTTAAGCGCTCTATTAGAAAAAATTCTTTTCGCACCTATATTTAATCTCAAATAATCCAATCTTTTTTCTCCTTCTCTATAGATACTTAATGGTGCAACATATGATCGCAAATCAATACCTGTGATTATTGACCACACCTTATGATTTCGAGGCAATATATGTTCTATTCTTACTCCTAGAGATAGGTTTAAGGATTCATTTTTTGACCGCGAATTTCTTATAAAATGATTAGCTATTGAAATACCGCCCAAAATTGATGTTTCTCTACCTATTCCTTCCAGCAAACTTTCATATTCTATTTCTGCCCCAATACACTCATGATATTCTTTTATTAATTTTCTAATGGAAGATAACTTATAGGCCATCTTATCAATCTTTCCAAACAATAGTTGACAATCATTTAATTGTCTCTTAAGTTGGTTTCTATATTTCGGTATCGTTGCTGCGGCTCCTTCTTGAAGATATTTCAGATTAATCAAATCTATAAATTCCTTCTCTCTAGTTTCTAGTACGATATGAAGTTTTCTATCCTCATCAATATATTCATATAGATTCAACTGTCCAGTAAGCAATACTTTTAAGAATACTTTCTCCTCTTTCCATAACAACTTTTTATCTTCGATCAAATCATCTAAGCGATGAGGATTTATACAATATTTTAATCGTCTGCTCATGAATTTTGCCTTACCAGTGATCTCAAAACTTTCAATTTCAGCAGCACTATAAACTTTCTCCTTCTCGTTTTCTAAAATCGTAACATTCAGCGGATTCATTTCTCTATCTTCGAATATCAGATCGCCTTTAATTTTTTCTTTATTCACTAAAACGACATAGCCGGGATACGTCTCCTTTTGTTGACCATCTGCTTTAAAATTAAAACTAAACAGCAGCACTAGTGCAACAAGTATTTTTAGCATAGATTTAAGCTTCATTTTTTTTATTTTATGATTGTATTTTTTGAATACTCTATCTTTTGATTCCCAAATTTCTTTTAGGTCTTTGGGTTGGAAATTGCCATTGGAAATATAACTAAATTCTTGTATTGTACTCTCGTATGATCCCTTTCCTTCAACAACGAATTCACTATCGTCTTCTTTCCATACTTTTTTAGTATCCAATCTCAGTACACACAAGAAATCACCACAACTTCCCCTCCCACAAATCCAATTCCTTACTCAAATCCCCCTCCAAAATAACAATAAATCTCCCCTCACCAAAATCCAACCATCTTTCCCCCGACAAAAAACAAAAAAAGGCCGCCCCCCATCCAGGAAGACCGCCTCTTTTCTCAAAAAAAACAAAAACGCCCTACTCCACCTTCACCACAGGCAAGACCACCTTATCTCCACCATTCCGCACCTCAATAAAATAATGCCCCACGCCCCACTGGCGTTCCTCAAAATCAATACTCAAAGCATGCTTCCCAATCCCCAAATCCGAAAGATCCCGGCTCATCATCAAACGACCATAAGCGTCATAAATATTCAAAGAAGCCGCATCCTCAGAAAGCAGTTCAAATTCAATATTCGTACTACTCCTTATCGGATTCGGAAAAGCCGCTAAATGCAAATTTCCTTTTTCCATACTAGGGCCAGCAGTTTCCTTTGGATGGATGGCAAAGCCACTTACCGCCGTTCTAATAAAATCTTTTTGGCTGGCATGGATGACGACATTGTAAACGCCAGCAGGAAGATGATTGACTTGGTATTGGAATTCATTGGTGGCACTAGCAGGGAATTCAAAAATATGGACTTTTTCATTGGCTAGTGGTGTTCCGTGAATGTCATTTTTTTGGGTGACAATTGCGGAGACTTTCGTATCCTTTTGGAGGTCCTTGGTGTTTAATAATTCCACTTTCATATTGATGGACTCTCCTTCTTGATAGGCTAGTTTTTTATCGTCCAAATCATTGGAATATTGTAGCTCTACGCCATTTTCAAAACTGACGATTCCTCCAAAGTCAACATTGCTTTCCAGATGGTAAGTACCAGGTTTCAGTCCCCTTAAATTCACCGTGCTGGCAAAGCCAGAATACATGGATTCGCTTTGGAGGACCTTTAGTTTTTGGGAAGTGCCGTCGCTTGCGATTAGCTGAAAATCGGCTGCTGCTTCCAGGTGCAATAGATGGATGGAAACATCGGTCAGGCCTTCTTCAATGAGGAGTGTGGTCATCTGGTTTTGAGAAGATAAATATTGGGCATTGCTACTTACGATGGTTTTATGATTGACGGGTTCAATACTGGATCTAAAAGTTCCCAATGCGCCAGTGAAGTAGGGTTCGATGGCATCCCAGACAATGTATTCCATGGCCATGTCAATGTGATCATGTTTGGAAACGGGATTTCCATATCCTGGATTCCACACGGCCAATCCTCCAGGGCGAGTGGAACTTCGATATGGGGTAACGCCATCATTGCCGCCAGCGGAAGCACCGGCGCCATAGGTATTGAGTAGCGCTCCGGTCACCAACATCGTTGGTACAAAAACGGTGGTTCCACTATTCCAGCCCCAAGCGCCAAAGTTGAAAAACTTATCGGGTTGATTGTCTGCCTGGCCATCCAGATAGGGGCGAGCTACGCCTCCCATGTAATAAGTGGTGGAAGTCGCAGTACCGCCATCCAATCCTAGGAAACCGACCAACCAACTGAACCAAAAGGTCTCGGCCAAATCAGCGACTTCGGTCCCAAAGAATGGAGTACCCAAAGAAATAACCCGATCCACCAAATCGTATTTGTCGTGGTGAAACATCGCTACCTCTGAGGATTTACCACCATTGCTATGCGCAACAATTACGACATCGTCCACTTCATAATGGGCGGTAATGTCTTCGAGCATCGGAGCCAATAAGGCACCATTGTCCCACATCCCTTTTCCTCTGGTCAAGGCCACAAAGACCGTTCGGTAATTATTATCATAGGCCCGATCATACATTTCATTTCCGGGTAAAAACCAAAGATTGGCCAGGTCGGTGAAGCCATGTACAAAGACGAGTACGGGCTTGTTTTGCGAATTGGCGGGAGTGGCTCCATAATAGATTTTGCTGCTCGTCAGGGAACCGATAAAAAGGGGACTCATATTCTCTGGTTCGGGCAAGTTGGCGGTGCCATAAACTTGGCTAAAAGCATTGTTGCTATTAAATAACAGGGAAAAAACGATAAAAACAAGGAGGTTTAAAGGTTTCATTATTAGGTATTTGTGTTGAGTTAGCGAATATTCGCTAAAATTAAGACAAATAAATTAGATATTCTAATAATTTGTTGGAATCATTGTTATTTAGGAGGTGTTGGATGGAGCGGCTGGGGAATGGGATGGTGAAAAAGAAGCTAAGGATTCAGCCTTTAAAGTGAGGCTTGCTTGTGGTAAGCAGGTTCCCAACTGGGGATAAGGTTTGTAGTCTTTAAAATATTGGAAGAGGCCAGCAATCCGATACGGTTTAAATGCAATAGCATTTGCCGAGTAAAAACAGGAGTTAATAAATCGGAAGTTTTATTTTAAAATCTCATGCTAGTATTAATGTTGATTCCAAGTATCCAGGCGTTGCCGGGGAGAATGTAATCGTTGGTATTGATGATCTGAGAATAATGATTGTAATCCAATTTAAATTGCGCGAAAACTCTCTCAGAAAGTTCATATTGGATTCCACAATTAACACCAATCGCTAGCCTAAAGTATCCAGCAAAAAGATGACCGAATAAATTTTTAAGAACTAATCTACTTGGATGATAAAATAAGTACTCTGGACTTCCTTCGTTTAAAGGTTCACTGGCAAACGACCAATAGTCTCGCCCAATAAATCCACCATGGATATCAAAGGTCAGTCGACCCCCATAAATTATTTGGGTTCTTTTTTTAAAAAGCTTAAACTCATTGACTACGAATTCTAATTCAAAGGGAATTTGAAAAGATTCCAAGGTAAAGTCATAATAATAAGTGTATCCAAAACCATTATCCGGCACAAGAGGATTAGACATTTTTATAGGAATTGATTTCTCGCCTTTTTCTGCATACCCAATTCCAAAACCCAACATTACTTTTTCAGACAACACTCTTCTATATTGCAAGCCCACACTATATCCAAAAACAGGTACGGTCTGGTCTTCAAATTCTGCCAGTCTTTGAACCTGGCTTATTTTATCCACTTTAGACCTGTTCAAATTGGTATGTGTCATACTTGGAACCCAATATACTCCAATGGTATTCTTAATTAATTTTTCTTCGTCTGCTTGGCCAAAGGCTAAAAGTGAAGTGGCAATAATCAAACAAGTCGTAATGATTATTTTATTTTTCATAAGCTTTTTTCTTATTGATAGTAAACTATTTGTTTTTTTCTAAAAGATCTAGTCCTTACCTTTATTTAGTTTCTCCTCCTTCACAACAATGATTTCTTGACAAGTCATTGACAACCAAGGCCATCCCGTGCGCTTTGCGGTTCGTTCGTTTAATGCATTGTCATGCATTACCCTTCGGGATCACTCGCTCTTAGCTATTTTTGGTCACCGTAGCTTTGGCTACAAAACAAAAAATAGCCTGCTCAGAATTTGTAGAGGAACCTGCTCTGAGTTTATCGAAGAGGAGCTTCGTCCTGATTGCCAAGCACTTATCAATAATTTCATCACGACTTTTTAAACAACTTCTAAGTATTATATCATTATTTGTAGCATCCCGCTATTTATTTTTCTGATATTTCAAAGAGCTCATTTCCTAGCATAAAGTACCAAGATCCATCCATCATCTTTTGGCTATTAGAAAACTCTAGTTTTAAATTGCTGGTGGTCTCTTCTGCTTCCGTCCAATCAATTCCTCCATTGTTAGTCGCTGCAATTAGATCATTCACTTGATAAGTATCTGTGGGGCAGGAACTCTTCTGCAAGAACATCAATCCTTTGTCAGGCGCATCAAAGCCGATCATTCTCGCGGTTTCGTCATAAATCGTTTCCCAAGTGTCTCCGCCATTGCTCGACTTCATTACTTTCTGAGAAAATACGGCAATGATATTCTCCGCATCAATTAATTCCAAATCCCAAATTGACGTCCCCCCTGTTTCAATGGTTTTGATTAAATTCCCATTGGTATCCACTACCAGGATTTTCCCATCCTCTCCCGAAACAAATAGTTGATCTCCCAGCAAATCGAAACTAAAACTAAGTAATGAAAAATTTATCATGGGCGAACTAAAAAGAGTATCCCAAGTCATTCCATTGTCTTTTGACTTCATCAAAGTATATTCGCCATCGAAAGATAGGTTTGCATAAATATTGCCTTCCTCGTCAAATTTTGGATGATATAAAACTCCCTTCAATCCTTCATACGCTATTGTTTCCCAATCCAATCCTCCATTTTCCGTTTTTAGCAGGACACATTTATTTTGGCGGTTTGGCGGAGGACAACCACTTACATCATGGACCGAGATGATACCAAAGTCTTGATCTCTAAAAATCATATTTTTGGGCGATTGCTTTATTCCAATGTTTAGATTCGTCCAAGTTGCTCCGCCGTCTGTAGTTTTAAAAACTTCCACGTAGCCTCCTACGTTGTTAGTCAACATTGCAAAAGCAATTTGTTGGTCTACAAATTGGAAAGCACGGACTCCACCATTAAAATCTATATTGCCAATGGGGTTTAAGTCAAATCCGTCGGGCGATTTTATCTCTGTTTTATAAGTACAGACTTCTTGATTAAATGGATTGGCAGGATTGGAGGTAATTTCTTCTTCGTCATTTTTGCAGGAAAAAAGGAAGAGTATTCCTAGCAGTAGTAGTGTTGAATTTTTCATATTTTTTTGTTGGTGTAAAGCAGACTTTATTTTTTGTTAGAAATACCTTTGTAATAATTCACTTGCAATTTTCCAATTGTCCTCTTGTTTTTCCAGTTTCTTATTTTCTTGTTTACCACTCAAAGTACAGTTATGGCAAAAACCAAAGGAATCGCCTGTACTGCATTTCTTCCATTGGCAATAGAGCACCGCTTGTCTCACTTGCTGGTGACTTAGGTCAAAGTCTAGAAGAACACTTTTTAAGTCCTTCTTATTTATAGCACCTACAATTTCGCCAACAGAAAACGTATGCTCTTCTAATCTTGGCTGTCCCCTCAGCACCTCTTTGGTTTTGACAATTTCTGGAAACTGATCATAATCCAATTCCTTCCAAATTTGATCAAACTCCTCCTTGCTGATTTCATGATCGCCAAATCCCTCCAAATCCAAAGACACTTCTGAAAGTCCACCAAATTTATCTTCCAAATACTTCGTATCGTATTTGAGAAACTTTCCATTTTCGAATTGCTGCAATTGCCGCTCTACATTCAGTTGTTCATCCGTTTCAAAATAAAACATGGATTCTCCCCAATTATTGGTCCATTCCTCTCCAGTACTTTCGGTCCATTTCTTTTTGAAATACTTCATGATTGAATCGCGTTTTATTTTGGCCGATCAATATTAAGCAGGTGGTCAAAATAAACTATAGTATTCTCTCTTGCTTCTTTTTCTATTACTCTTCGTTGAAGAACCTCCTCACCTAGCTACGGCTAGGATCGGGAACCATTCGCCTCGATTAATAAAAAAATAAACTCAGATATAACATATAGATATTTTTGAACACCTGCTTAGAATAGCTCAGCATCTTTATTTATTCGATTAAAGGAATCTATTTTATCCCTTCTTTCCTTTTCATACTTCGCTCGCCTTGTATCAAGATAAGGAATCTCAGAATAAATCCTAAACTCCCAACCTAAAGCTTCCGTCGCCTGCTTTCCATTATTGCTCTTTAATTTTTCAGCCTTTGGTAAATCATTACCAAAGGCTGAACTATTTAAAAAACCAGGATAAACGAAGATCTATTTCCCCACCATCACTTTTTTACTGATGCTAAGACCATCCTCGCTTATCAAATTAATAATCAACATTTGATTGGAGTAAATAGCTGGATCTAGTTGGACTTGGATATTGGGGACTCTTTCTTTTATCGTTTGTTTAAAAAGCAAACTCCCCATGGCATTATATACCAACAATTCAGAGGACTCTTTTTGAAAGATATCGCTCTCGACATAAAACACGTCTTCAATTGGATTGGGATAAACTTCTAAATTCAGGCTTTCTAATTGTTCACAGGTTTGAGAAGCGTCAATTTTATGATCATATTCATAGCTTATCGTTCGAGCAAATTCTCCTCTAACTAAAGTTCTATTTCTTTTCAATAATCCATCACAATAATATTCGAGTATCGCTTTATTGCTTTGCTCAGGACTGAAGATGGTGGTTATTTCACGGAGCAGGGATTCGCTGTAAAGGTATTCCTCTCTATGCCTTTTCAACCACTCCCCGTCTATTTTATCTTTATGATAAAACTCGGTACTCTTAAGGATTTCACCAGTATCATCGTAAGTGTAAATATACTTTTGTGCATAGCCATAGGAAATAAGCGAGTTGAATTTTTCTAGTATTTTACCCTTATCATTGTACTTTCTTTCCACTATTCCTTTTCGAGTCCATTCTCCGGTAAAGTCACTTTTCTCGTCATAGATTTCTATTTCGCTACTATCCGTTCGAATTCTAGTCAATACCGTTTCTACCGGAGAATCTGGCAAGAAGGAATGATCCGGATGGTGATTCCAGGGATTAGAACAATCATAATCATTGACCATGCTAATCGTTCCTTCTATAATTTCATCCGGATATACATAAAACTTTTGAAATTGATGGGTGATACATCCCGCTTCATTATAATTAATTTCGATGGCATGCCTTAGGTTCCACTCCCCTTCCACAACATTATACTCTTTCTTTAGCACCACTCGATTGTTGCTATATTCCCACTCTACCTTAGTTCTTTGCTCATTTACTTTTTCTTCCTTATAATAAGTAGAAAAAATTCTTTCGACTAGCTGATCTTGGTCATTGTACGAATAATCGAACTTATGGATAGACAAACTATTATTTTTAGTTTCTCTAATCAAATGTTGACTATGGATAGTCATTAGAAAAACAATTTGAATCAATACGGTAATAATTAATTTCATATTAAGTGCTTTTTATTTTTCAATTCTTCGGTTGCCTATTCTTTTCTTCAGCTAGGTTTGACCGCCTGCTATTTTATTGGCCCTTTCTTGTATTTTTATTTTGCTTCTGTTTCTAACCAGAAAGTAAAATCCAGCTTAAGATGGAAAGAACACTTATTTGTACTTACTCCAATAATCCTACTGATCAATATTCTGTTTCCTTTTGAGACCAATTATGATTTATGGAATAGTTACATCATCAATGGAATTTATGGCGTATGGATCATTTATTCGCTGTTTGCTCTGTACCAAATCCGAGACATCCCGCAAAAGATAATCAGCCAAACAGAAAAAAAAGTATTTTAGAAGACTTACATCAAACAGCCTATGTGGCCAATTCACCACCGAATAAAAACGGGCGGCCTTGAATAAGGATGCCAAGGGCCAATTCTTTTTTTACATTTTGATGATGCCGGGGGCGTCCTCTTTTATTGGATTACAAATTCCCATCTATTAAATCATCAATGTTAGGCAAGTTCTCCAAATGAACTTTGACTTTGCCATAGATCTCTTCAAAGCTGGCTTCATAGTTCAATACTTTTGCAGCATATTCAAAAGGATACAATGAAAGGACTGCTTCCTTTTCAGCATACTTTAGAGTAAGAAATCGCAATGGATATTCCGGTTGCTTATCCTTGAGGTGTTTAAACCCAAATTCTTTCACCATAAAGTCACTAAAAGCCATTGATAAGGAAGCAATGATCATATTGTCTTCCATTTTGAATGCTTTACAATACATTTGAAATCCAAATCCTTCATCAATCACCTGGTCTAAATTTAAGGGATGATTAATCGGTTCTTTGATTTTCCTTTCCAATTTATTGTCGTGGAAATAGCTTTCGATCAGCTTGAAAGAACCTTCTAAAATAGAGGCGTCGATCTGCTCTTCCACATATCGCTCACCAGAAGGTTCTTTATTTTGCGGAGGCTCGGGGATTGGATCTTTTGGATTTACGCTTGCTTCCTTTTTATCCTTTTTTGGTTTATCCTTTTTAGAGGAAAATAATCTTTTGAAAAAATTCATGTTTTTTGTTTTTGCTTACTTCTTTTCCTGAACTTCCTTAATTAGCTTTAGCGTCGTATTGAGCTGCACATCCACTCCGTCGACTCGATCTGATATACTTGGCAGGACTTCTAAGTTTGGTTGTACTGGTTCGTTATCTTCATTGTAACAAGCCGTAAAAAATTTGGTCGTAGACATCACTATTCCCAAGCCCGTTTTAGGTAATGATTTAAACATCGGATTTGCTCTAAACACCTTGGTTCCTCCAGTAGGCTCTCCGATCAAAACCCCCATATTGTAACACTGGAAAGTGGAGGCAAAAGAAGAGGAAGCGGAGTAAGATTTTCGATCAATTAAAACATAGCAATCGCCGCTGAATTCATACTCTTCAACAATCGGTGGTTCATTGAAAAAAGCACTCTCCTCTACGTAAGTATCAATTTCTCCCGTGACCACTTTTTTTACATCAACAAAGTGTCTTCTTTTCTGGGAGGTAAAATTGTGAAACTCAATCCCCGGATACATATCGGAATAATAGGATCGATAAGGATAACTTATTTTCATCCTGGACTTAGCCATCGTTTTGAAATAGCCATCATGGATATAATGAAATAATTCAGAAGCCACTTTGGGCCAGCCACCATAGTTTCCTCTTATGTCTATGATTAGAGAATGAATATTCTCTTTCTTTACTTTCTTAAACGTCTTAAGTAGGAATAAACGATAATTATCATAGTCTGTAATTCCAAATGAAAAAACATCAATTTTTGCAATACCCGGCTCCAGGATATTAAAATCGTAGGGCTTTCCTAGGCTAATTTTTTTCTCTCGTTCCTCCCTTAAATCCTTTTTCTGTACTTTCCATTTTTCATAAGGCATCGAAGCTACTTGTACTTCTGATGTTTCCAATTTGAAGTTCAATTGATCCACTTGTTTAAAGACTACATAAAGCAGAAACTCGAAAGATTCAGAAATGAGATCATTCCTAAAAGCATCGGTTTCATAAGAGAGATAAGGCGTCACCATTTCTATAAAGGAATCTACGGACTTACCATTGATTGCTAAAATTTGCGCACCTAAGGGCATTTGCTCGTCTCCATATGATTTTACCACAAACAATTTTCCTTCGTTGGACAAAAACACTTCATAGGGAAACACACCATGTTCTTTTCTAACTTTATCTAACCAATATCTTGGCATCAGGACACTACTATGACCATCTCCAATTAATGCGACTAGTTTTGATATATTTTTATAATTCTCGATAATATCTAAGTCTCCTACTATTTTCCCTTCTACTTCTTTTACCACTTTTTGAAAATCTGCTTCGCTTATTTTTGTATAAGGATCTGGATGTGCTTCAAGTGTTTCGATGAGCACTTTCAAATCCTTTTTCATTTGTTTAGGATTTAGTATTTTCAATTCAATTTGTCCAAAGCTTGAAAAATGAAAAAGTATCAATAGAATTCCGGAAAGAAGGATACGCCTTGTCATAATGGATAAGTTGAGTTTTGTTTTGCGATTAATGATTGAGTTCAGAGATTTAATTTGTGCTTTGTTTTTCCTTAAATGTTTGGCTTCAAACTTATTCAACCTCCGCAGGAGTAAAAATGGAATTTAAAGATGGGATTTGGAAGGAGGTTTTATCCTCTTGACTTCCACAAGAGAAGACAAAAAGTAGTAGAAAAAACAGATATTGGTTGTTCCCTTTATATTGAAGTTGTTTTAGTTGGTCTAAATATTTTTCATTGCCATTACTTAATAAGGACGCTAATTTAAGAAAAGAAAACCAATTAAGGACTTATACCGCTCCTTTTTAAATTTGTCTATAATCCATAGATACAAAAGACTGCATGCACATTAAAATAAGTTGGTCCTTATCTACCAGTTCCAAGAATTCCATTTCACTCCTTAAGCCAACTGCTATCGCTTTTTCTTTTGTTTTAGTAAAGCACTTAGGATGCTGAAAAATTTGTAGTAGAAGATTTAATAGCGATCCTTTAATACAACATAAAAACCACTCGAACCGTCGCCTTATGACTCGCATAAAAAAAGTCTGATGGATTAGTAGTGTTTGGATATACTCGAATAGCGCCATTTGAAAGATTCGCATTTAAATCGGCTCCAACAATTAGTCTTTCGGATAGGTAATATCCAAATCCGACGGTCGCTTCAAAACCATTTGCATTAGTTAAAAAAGGAACATTAAAAAGGCTATTAGGCAAATCATCTTCATTATTTGCTTTCCAGGTTTGTTCTTCCTCTATCCAGGTTCCTAAAGACAAATCTATGCTATTCTTTTTGGTACGATCTATAGAGGCGGACCATACTCGAGTACTTACTATTCCTGCTGAAAAGATAACTTTTTTAAATAATTCAAAATTTAATTTTATTGGTACGATGAGTTGATGTGATTTTAATTCGTGTATAATTCTAAGCTCTCTTAAAAATTGAATAAATTCGCTATCATACCCACTCCTAAAGTGCCATTCTTTTCTCAATTCGGAATAATCATAACCACACTCTAGCGTAAGATTCCAATTTACTTTTTGACCTTTATTCAAAGAATATTTTAAGAGCAGCGCAGAAGAAAAATTAATCTTGGGTCGAAGAAATCCAAGTTCAATTCTTGCTGGACGCACGTGTTTACTTCCCCAGGCAAAAGGCGGCCTTACTCCATGCAAACCCAAACTCGATCTTAGGCCAACCGAAAATCGCTTATACTGGGAATAACCGACATCAGAGCATAAAATAAGGATGAAAAATAAAAGGAATTTTTTCATTTTTTTTATTCGTAGGATTTGTTTTGAAAAGAGCAATTTAGAAAATCTAAATTAGATTTCCATCCCTTCATTTTAGGAGCAAAGCATTTATACAGCAAAATAAATTTGAAAATTTAATCGCCTATTTTTTTGTTTTCTAATAAAAAAAAACAATATTTAGACATTAATAAGGATCGATATATGTTTCTAAGATAGTTGGAGAAGTAATAATTTGATTTTAAACACTTAAGCAAAACATACCATCCTTAGCTCTTAATATTCAATTACCAAGTTAATTGAATTCTTCCGAATTGCTAATACCTGGATAGGCGAAGTTTTCTTCAAATAGGAACTCGAATTCATGGAGTACCCATATATACCCTAAAAATCAAAAAGGTTGAAACAACCTAATGCAAGCATTCTCTTTTATTAAGCGAATTGAATTCCTTTCTAAAAGACGAACATAACATCTGATTTTTCTTGTCAAAACTCATTTTACCAGTTCTCCCCTTCTTGGGATTGGCTATGTCTCTTCGCATCGCACAAGCAGCGTATGCACAAGATAAAAAATAGCGGAAGCTTTCAAGAAAGGCAATGATTTATTCTTTGTACAAATGTTCCATCATTTGCACTAGGCCGTTTATTGCACCAACGGTTTCAAGCACTCTTAAAACAAAACTTAATCATTTTTTCACTAAAACCAATTTATCATGAAATTAATGAAATTTTTCCTCGCGGTAAGTATTTTAACTTTTATGACTTCTTGCGCAAAAGAGGAAGCGACTATCGCCAAGCAGGAATTTACAAACACTGAAACCACAATCTATAAGCTAGATTTGCCAGAAGGTGTTTCGGTAGAAAATGCAGCAGAATGGTTTAACCAACTTCCGGAAGATCAAATTGCAGATTATTTGGCAGAGGTTGAAAATTCTAATGAAGCAGTGGAAAGAGCTTGTGGAACCTGGAGTAGCTGGAGTGGTTGGCTTACCATCCGATCCACCTTTTCCTGCTTGTCTAGGAGATGTCCTAATCCGCAGAGTCAATTGAACGTCTTAAAAAGAAGATCAAGAGTAAGACAATGTACGGATGGGCCTGAGGTTCAAACTGAAACCTATTCCAATATTTCCTGTCATCCTCCTTGCTAAAAAATAATCCAAACCACTTGTAAGCAAGGATTGCTTGCAAGTGGTTTTTTCTTTTTCTAGTGGAGCAATTCTTAGCAAGAAGTTTTTTTTTACAAAGGATATGTTTGGGAATTCAACTTTAGGCAAATGATAATTTCACAGCAATGACTAAGCAATTACTGAAAAACAAGACCACCAATTGAATCCCAAACATACCCTAAGTTCATTATGCCAATAAGAAAATTGATCAAATTCAATCTAATATTGCACGTGACGCTGATACATCTCTCTGTTCTCCACCTTTAAGGTGTACTTGATGAGTATCTGTCAAAACTATTAGGGTAGAGTTTACGTTGATTTCTCTTAAGGTTAATCTTTTCATTGTATTATATTTTTATAGTTAAAAATTAAAATACATTAAATCTCTAAAATTTTTAAAATTAAGGTCTTGTATTTTTGAATATCCGTTTCCATTTTTTCATCAAGCAATTATTAATGTCAATGAATAATTCCGAAGCCCCAGGAAATACTGGTAATTTTCCATTCGCTATTCGCCTTATGCAGTATCATTAATTTATATTCAGGCTCATCGCTTCGAAATTGCTCCAGTCGAAGTCTGGCCAAAGCCAATTTATCGTAGATTTCAATACTCAACAATTCTTCTTTATAATTCGGATCTGCATTATCTGAATCCAATCGAAAAACGCTTTCTTTATATTCCCCCTCTTTATTGACATATCGATAAGCGCCCTTTTCATGCATGGAAAGCTTTTTATGCTCTACACTACCTGTGTGATCACCGATGTAAAAATTCTCAATGGTTTCTATGATAGATTTCCGGTCGGAAAAATCTTTCTCTATAGTGGATTCTTTGATAATTTCCTCCACCTTTTGTGCGGACAAAGAAGAGGTAAAGAAGAC
>CALLVY010000185.1 GCA_938015925.1 uncultured Saprospiraceae bacterium | reverse complement strand
TCATAAGCACCACGTTGTCCACCTCTCTTTTTCTTTTGATTGATGCGATAATTAAAGTTGAGGTTAATCTGTCGCGAGCGCCACTGAAATTCACTATAGGTATCAAAATTTTCCCCAGAAGTAAAGGCTCTTCTTTTACGAGTATTGAATAGATCCCGAGCACTTAAAGTCAGGGTTCCTTTGTTTTTTAGGACATCGAGACTAAGTCCAAGATCGAGGTTGTAGACAGCGAGGCTATTGCCTTGGACGGATTCGATAGGGCCACGATAGTTGAAACGTATTTGTGTATCCAGTTCTTTCCAGATGGTCATTTTGGAGGTGAGTCTAGATCGCCAGGAATAGTCATCTCGATTGAAGCTTGCATTCTCCTCCACACCATTTATTATGGAGCGGAAAAAGTTGAATTCGCCATTTAAACTCCACCATTTTGCTACATTATAATTGTACGTAAATTCCAGACCAAAGGCATCTTCTAAGCCTAGGTTTTGTGGTAGCGTAAGGGCATTGATTTCGTCGGTGACGATTCGCACTCTTTGGATGACATCATCGGTGTGTCGAAAGTAAAGACTAGTACTAATCGAACCTTTTTCAAAATATTTGAGATGCGCGAGTTCCACGGAGTGGGTCAACTCCGGATCTAAATCCGGATTGCCAACAAATGGATTTCGAGCATCGCTAAAAGACAAGAATGGATTCAAATACCAATACCTCGGTCGGGAGATACGGCGGCTATAACTTAGCTGAATCGCATTCTGCGCAGGTAGGTCGTAAGTGAGCGTTGCATTTGGGAAAAAATTGAAATAACTTCTTGGGTTTTTTTCATTGGTTTTTACCAATTCCGTTTTGATATCTGTGTATTCGCCGCGGAATCCAAGTTGGTAAGAAAACTTTCTTTGCTTATTGCCAAAGAGGGCATAAAAAGCCTGAATGTTTTCATCGTAAATAAAATCATTGCTTAGGTTGGGTAAGGTTGCCCATACATTATCAGCAAATTCTTTTACCTCAAAGTCATTTCTGATCTGTCGCAAAGAACCACGATAACCCGTTTCAAATTTTCCATTTTCTCCAAAAGGGTGAATATAATCGGCTTTCAATAAAAACTCTGAATTCGATTCGTCGATTAGACCTTCTTGTTGTAGGTTAGGACTTCCGGTTGGTGCTCCGTTGGCATTGAAGTAGCGTTCCAGGAAATCAGAAGATTCGACTTCTCCACTGGTTTCGTATTGAAAATCAGCGGTTAGTTTTTGTCCTTTTCGATCATAGGTTTTTTCAAAATTTAAAGCCAAGGTAATATCGGTTTCATCTTCTCTTTCATCATCGGTACGAGTCGTTTCTAAAAGTAGATTTTCTTTGGTGTTGATATAATCGAGATAATGAACTTCCGACAGATTATCTTCATCACTAATTCGGTAGGAAAAAGAAGTGGTCAAGGTGCTTTTTTTGCCCAAAAAGAAATCAGAACCAAAGCGGAAATTATTGGAAAGTCCAGAGCGATCTATACTTCTAGTTTGTTCCGTAATAAAGGTACTATCACCGCGATAAAAATTTTGATCGGTAAATCCGCCTCCAGGGTTATTTCTCCAGCTAAGGCCATAGTTGAGAAACAGATTGAATTTTTCTTTTCGGAGGTTAAAATTAATTGCCGCTCCCAATTGCTTTGGCAAGCCAGTACTTAAATCAACCGAACCATTTAAGCCTTTCTTTTTTTCTTTTCGCAAAACGATATTGATAATCCCTGTGGTTCCGGCTGCTTCATAACGAGCCGAAGGATTGGTAATCACTTCTACTTTGTCGATCATGTTGGCAGGAATTTGGCGCAAGCCATCGGCATCGCCCACACCAATCAATCCAGAGGGCTTACCGTTGATCAAAATTCTTACATTGCCGGATCCTCGCAAAGTTACTCCTCCGTCAATATCTACGGCCACCGAAGGAACATTGTCCAACAAATCTGCCGCAGAGCTACTCGTCGTGGAAAGGTCTTTTCCAACATTGAATACTTTTTTATCGAGTAGAAATTGCATCTCACTTTTCTCCGCCCGGACTTCCACCTCTGCTAGCATTTCTGCATCTGGCTTTAGAGAAATAGTGCCCAGATCTGCTTCCATTTTTTCTTTCCCCAGATCAATCATCGGAATATTAAAAGCCTGATAACCCAGAAATTCTATTTTTCCAAAAAAACGACCCGGTCGGGTCTCAATGGAAAATTTCCCTTCGCCATCGGTAATTCCTCCGGTTACTACGCTACTGTCTCGCTTTGAGAAAATCGTAATCGTCGCATACTCTAAAGCCTGCTGGGTATTGGCATCCAATACCATTCCTTTGACTTTCTTTTTGATTGATCCGCCGCCTCGCGGGCCTTGGCCACCTCTGTTTCCTCTTTCTTGGGCAGAGAGTTGGAAACCGATAAAAAGAGCGAAAAGTAGGAGGATGTTTTTAGTCGTATTCATTATTTTACTTTAAGAATGGATTGGTCTGCAAATGCAAACCCTAAACAGGTCTTTAATTGTAGAGGCCTTTTTTTGATGATCCTTGTATGGAGGATTAGTCTTTTTTGATCTTGGGCCAATAAATCTATATCTAGTACACTGTGTAATAAATAATTTTGCATTTTGAAAGTGCCTTTTGAAGTAATACTGC
>CALLVY010000184.1 GCA_938015925.1 uncultured Saprospiraceae bacterium | reverse complement strand
TTCTTTTTCCTTTTGGGATATGCTATCCGTGCATGCCCTAAGAGCCTGTATAAAAAAACAAGGTAGTTATTGAATCTGTCTTAGCCCAGAAGATTTCGATATCCTTAAACTTCTTCCTCTATTTCCTCCTTCCACTCCTAGTTAACCAATCCATCCTTTATCTCGTATCAATAATTAAACAAATCACTTTTTTTGAACAAAAAATCAAAAAATACTCCCCTTCTCTTGCATTAGAATGGAAAAAGTTATAGCTTAGTTTAAAATTCAAACTAAGTATCAAAATTCTTTTCTTATGAATACTAATTCCAAGCTTTATAATGACAAACTTAGCCTCCTAACGGATCTCTATCAACTTACGATGGCCTATGGTTATTGGAAGAATGGTTTGTATGATCGTCCGGCTGTTTTTAATTTATTTTTCCGAAAAAATCCTTTTAAAGGACACTACTCTATCGCTGCAGGCTTGCAATTGGCCATTGACTATCTACAAAACCTAAAGTTCGATAAAGAAGACATTCAATACCTTGGTCAACAAAAAGGAGCAGATGGAAAAACCCTATTCGATGAAAGCTTTTTGAATTACCTGCAAAGGATGACTTTTTCCTGTGATGTAGATGCCATTCCTGAAGGAACGGTCGTCTTTCCCAACGAACCCCTGCTAAGAATAAAAGGTCCACTTTTACAAGCACAATTGATAGAAACGGCCTTACTCAACATGGTCAATTTCTCCACCCTAATTGCTACAAAAGCATCCCGGATAGTTACCGTCGCACAAGGCGACCAAGTGCTGGAATTTGGATTGCGGCGAAGCCATGGGGTCGACGGTGGTCTTATGGCCAGCAGAGCGGCTTATATTGGTGGTTGCGATGCAACGAGTAACCTGCTCGCTGGAAAATATTATCAGGTTCCAGTTCGCGGAACCCATGCTCATAGCTGGGTGATGGCTTTTGAAGACGAGAAAAAATCGTTTGAATCTTATGCGGAATTCCTTCCAAATAATTGTATTTTTCTTGTGGATACTTATGATACTAGAACAGGCGTTTTAAATGCCATTGAAGTAGGCAAAGCTTTGCGAAAAAAAGGCCATGACCTACTAGGTATTCGGCTCGACAGTGGCGACCTGGAAGCGCTGAGTAAAGAAGCTCGTTATTTATTGGATCAAGCAGGATTTTCCAAAACAAAAATCGTCGCAAGTAATGACTTGGATGAATATCGGATTGCAGAATTAAAAGCCAATGGCGCTAAAATCGATATTTGGGGAGTTGGTACTCGCTTGAGTACCGCCTATGACCAACCGGCATTGGGTGGCGTTTATAAACTTTCTGCCTTAGAAAACAAAGCTGGAAAATGGGATTATAAAGTCAAACTATCCGAACAAGCCATAAAAACTTCCAATCCAGGAATCCAACAAGTCCGTCGTCGTTATCTTGGTCATAGAATTTTGGGAGACATCATTTATGACCAAAACCTACTAAAAGCGAAGCAACTAGAGGCACCAGAATTAGAAAAAGGCTTTGATCGAGAAGAAGATTTATTGGTTCCGGTTTTCAAAAAAGGCCAACTCGTTTATGATTCGCCAAATATTCACGATATTCGCCGTAGAACACTGGAGCAATTGGAACAAATCAGTCAAAAGAAATACCCTGTGGTTCTGGAAGCTCAACTGGAAAATAAGAAATTAGAGTTTATTGGCAATTTGGTCAAGTAATATTAATTTCCTTTTTGCAAAAAAAATACCAACGAATACGAATGCCATACACCTACAAATATCCGCGTCCTTCCCTAACCGTTGACTGTATCATTTTCGGTTATGAAGTAGGTAGTCAACTTAAAGTTTTATTGATTGAAAGAGCAAATGATCCATTTAAAAACTCTTGGGCTTTGCCTGGTGGATTTGTGGAAATGGACGAAGATTTGCAAACTGCAGCACTTCGTGAACTGGAAGAAGAAACAGGTGTCAAAGATGTCTTTATCGAACAGCTTTATACTTTTGGAAAACCAGAAAGAGATCCCAGAGGCCGAGTTGTCAGTGTGGCCTATTTCGCCTTAGTCAATCTAGCCGCTCACCCTGCCAAAGCTTCTTCTGATGCCCGCAATGTAAAATGGCATGATGTGGATCAATTGCCCAAGCTTGCATTTGACCACAAAAAAATCATGGAAATTGCCATTAGCAGATTGATCGCCAAGGTCCGTTATCAGCCTATTGGTTTTGAATTATTGCCCGAACATTTCACCCTCTCCCAATTGCAAAAACTTTACGAAACCGTTCTTGGGGTGGAAGAATTAAACAAGAGAAATTTTCGAACTAAAATTCTCAAAATGGGTGTCCTCAAGGAAGTAGGTCGGCAAGAAAACGTCGCGCATCGTCCTGCTATTTTATATACTTTTGATAAAGAAAAATACGAAGAACTTGTCAAGGAAAAATACCACGGATTATTAAAACGTGGAGTGGATTTTGAAATTTGAACCCTTCCCCAATTATGCTATCTTTTCCAAAATCTTATTATTTACTATTATTAATTTTCTTCTTTTCCGCAGCTTGCGAAACAGAAAAACCAAATTCCAAGATGGACAAAAATGGCAAAGTAGTTTTGCCACCACTGGAAGAGGAATATGATGAAGCCATCGACAAATGGGGCTACATCAATAAAAATGGAGACGTACAAATTCGCCCGCAATACGATGATGCCCGAAACTTTTCCGATGGTTTAGCTCTGGTTCGCAAGAAAGCCTATTGGGGCTTTATTGATCAAAATGGAAAGGAAGTTATCCCCTTGCAATACAAGGCCGCCTGGCCTTTTGCAGATGGCTTGGCCAGAGTGGAAACTTTTGATGGTAAAAAGGGTTTTATTGATACCTCTGCGGAATGGGTCATTGCAGACAATTTTGAAAGTTTGGAGGATTTTAGCGAAGGACTGGCCAGGGTAAAAGTAAAAAACGCTTTTGGCTACCTCAATAAAAAAGGAGACCTAGTCATTCCCGCAGATTTCGATAAAGCTTGGAAATTTAATAATGGTGTGGCTACCGTAAAACGTTCTGGTGGTTATGGCTTAATCGACAAAGAAGGGCGTTATATTCTCGATCCATTTTATGAAAAAGTTAGTAATTTTTCTGATGGCTTGGCAAGGATAAAAAAAGAAGGAAAATTTGGATACATCAACCTTGCCGGAAAGATGGTACTCCCCTTCCAGTTTAAAAATGCCAAGGACTTTAAAAATGGTTTGGCTCCGGTAAAAACGGACGATTTTTATGGGCTAATCGATCAAAAGGGACAGTACATTGTACCTGCTGAATACAAACAATTGTGGTATGCTTCCGAAGGAATCTGGGGCGTGGAAAAAGATGGCAAGTACGGTTTCCTAAACTCAGACGGTAGCCCTTTGACTGCTTTGAAATACAATCAATTGTATAGTTTTCATGAAAGCAGGGCTGCGTATAAATCGGGAGAACTTTGGGGTTACCTCGACACCAATGGGAAGGAAATTACGAATCCTAGATTTGGTTTGGCCTGGAATTTTAGAGAAGACTTGGCTCGGGTATTCTTCTTTGAAGGAATTGGATTTATTGATAAAAATGGAGACCTGGCTTTGCGGCCTTTATACAAGGATGTTCGGGATTTTTATGAGGGAATGGCAAGGGTACAATTACAGGATTAGAGAATTTCCAGGGTCTTCGAAACACTTTAATTTAGCAAAACATAAAATAATGAATGCATTAATTCTAGTAGATTTACAGAACGATTTTTGTGCTTTTGGGGCTTTAGAAATTGCGGAAGCAGATCAGGTAATTCCGCTAGCCAATGCCATGATGGATCAATTCGATTTTGTAGTCGCTTCTAAAGATTGGCACCCCGCTAATCATGGAAGTTTTGCAGCCAATCATCCTTGGCGAAAACCAGGACAGACCATTGATCTACATGGATTACCACAAGTGCTTTGGACGATTCATTGCGTACAAGATAGCTTTGGTGCAGAATTCCATCCGAAGTTGGATACTTCTAAAATTGACGCAACGATCCTTAAAGGGACCGACCCGGAAGTTGATAGCTACAGTGCCTTTTTCGACAATGGTCATCGCAAAGAAACGGGACTACAACAACTACTAAAAGAAAAAGGGGTGGAGGAAGTTTTTGTAATGGGTTTGGCTACGGATTATTGTGTGAAATTTACCGCTTTGGATGCGCAGCAATTGGGTTTCAAAACGCATTTGATTCAAGATGCTTCCCGCGGGGTGGATTTGGTGGAAGGAGATATTGATCGGGCTTTGGAGGAGATGAAAGAAGCGGGAATTGAATTGGTTAATTCGGAGCAATGGACAAAATCTACTTCGGTTTGATTTGAATAAAAAAAGCATTACTAAATTTCAATAGAGTAATGCTTTTTTTGTCGAGTAAAGAATATTTCTAATTCCTTAGGCCTTCAATCCATCCAAAAATTCTCTTCTCGTTGTCTCGTTTAAAAACTTACCACAATACTCTGCGGTACTCGTAGAACAGCCCGAGTGTTTCACTCCCCTAGCCTCTACACACATGTGCGCAGCCTCAATATAAACCGCCACATCTTCTGTTTTTAAAACCTGTTTTAATTCATTCGCAATCTGAACAGTCAAGCGTTCTTGAACTTGCGGACGCCGCGCATAATACTCTACAATTCGATTGAGCTTTGACAAGCCAATCACATTCCCGTTGGGAACATAAGCAATGTGAGCCTTACCGATGATGGGTTGGAAATGGTGTTCGCAAGTGCTGTGCAATGGAATATTTTTTTCCACGAGCATCTGACGATAATTGTATTGATTTTTAAATAGGGTAATCGCCGGCTTTTGTTTTGGATTCAATCCACCAAAAATTTCCTTCACATACATTTTGGCCACCCGACGCGGTGTCCCTTGCAGACTATCATCTTTCAAATCTAAACCAATGATATTCATTATTTCTCGAAAGTGAACTTCGATCTGATCTATTTTCTCTTCATCGTCAACTAGAAATGCATCTTTTCTGATCGGTGTATCTGCGGCAGAACCTGCATGGCTATCTCCTCTTTCTTCAATCAAAGTACTAGAACTCTTATCCTTTTGCTCCATTTCTGTGGAATTATTTGTCATTGTTTGGCCAGAATTTATTTTCAAATTGTATTAATACTCATGATAACAGTGGAATGATTGCTTTGTTTAAGCACAAAGGAATACAATAGACTTTATTCTAAATAATTTAGTATGGCTAAAAACTTGTCTTTTATTCCTATCCTTCGTCGTGTCCTCGCCATAATAGCTACGGCTATTAGGCTCCGGGCACTTCTCGACTAGAAATAAAATCCTGCCTTTTTAGCTCA
>CALLVY010000183.1 GCA_938015925.1 uncultured Saprospiraceae bacterium | reverse complement strand
AGCGAGGTTCTGGAATTGGCATTTTCCAGTTGATCTTCATTGAACAAGACCGTCAGATAAGCAGTGGCTACACTTAGGGCAATGTCATTGGCGCTTTGATCTTGATTGGCTTGAGCTGCAGCTACATCGATCTTGCTTTGTTCTAAATTGTTTTTTATTCGCCCTCCTTGATAAACGGTGATTCCTGCGGTGAGGGAAAGACTGTTGTACCCAAGACTAGAAGTATTGAAATCATTGGTCACCGGATCTACCGTACGTCCAAACTGCACCCCGCCACTTGCTCCGGCATTCAAATTGGGATAACGTGCCTGCGAATTGCCTTTCTCCGTAAGTTGGGCATTGCGTACTTGAATTCCTGATTGTTTGAGGTCTAAATTATTTTGCTGTGCGTATTGAATACACTTTTCTAAAGACCATCTTTCCTGTGCTTGGGAGGCGATGGTAAAAGTCAATGCAATAACTGCGAGAAGTATTTTTTTCAACATGGATAATTGGGTTTGTAAAATTTTTTGAAAAAGAACAAACGGGTTAGATTTGAGTCTTTGCTTTAGCTTTTGTTGCCTTATCCAAATCCTAAAAATAGAATAGCAGGAATTAAGGTGATGAGGCCCTGGTATTGTACTTGTCTGGATCAAAAAAAGGACAAGAAAAACAATAGCCAATTTTATGGATAATTACCTTAAACGACTAATTATTTATATCAATGGATGCTAATATTGGATAAAATAGTAAAATTTAAGATTTGCAACAGTGTTTTTTACGAGAAATAAAGGAAATGGTTGTGTGAAAAAGTTCTAAGGGTAGGCTTTAGGGGGCTAGTGTTTTAGGCCATCTTGTGATGAGCATTGAAATATAAAAAGCTTGTTTGGAGATAAAATAAATTGGCCTCCGAATCTCGAGGACTGGGAGGCCAATTATTTAGGAGGGAAGAATGGACTTAAAGGAGTGCTAAGAGGAATTTCAGCAGCAGATTACTCAGTTCTTACCGAATTAAAAACCTTTACCGCTGCAACGCGATCATAGCGTTGTCCGAAAGCACGCCAATAAACGAGAACCGTATAATTGTTTTCGGTTTCATGCCAGTCTCCTTCTATTAAAGAGAAGTCTATTTTTTTTGGATCATCTTCGTCTACCAAGGCGTAGAGGTAGTCGTAATATCCCTGCTTAAGGTAGGCAGCTCCTTCATAGGCATTATTGGCATCATTGTATTCCAGTTGATATTGAGGCTGGATTTGCCAAGCGGTTAGGGCGCCAAATAAATAAACTTTTTTTCCATCGTAAGGAATTGGGGCGCGAAGAGAAAAATAAGCATTGACATAATTCCCTTGGCGGTCATGTTCCGTTCTTCCTTCTTTCGTGAAGATGACTCCTTTTTCGACAGCAGCATCTATTGTTTGATTAAATGGAGTAAAAACATCCAGGTTTTCAATAACGAATTTCCCATTGATGTCAAAGCCAGAAGTATAAGGGAGGTAAGGTCTTGGTTTTTCTTCCTTGATGTATGCGTCATAATGATCCTCATATTCTTCAATTTCTCTGACCCGACCGGTACGCGATTCTAAGTTTCGTAAATCTACATGGCGAAATTCTTTACCTGCAGGAAAAATAATTTTCCCCTGATAGTCATAAACCAATTGTTCGTTGCGCGCAAACCTAGGTTTTAGATTGGTCAAGGCATTGTCCCAACGATTATTTTGCAAAATCGTCACACTGATTTCATCCTGTGCATTGACGATCCTGAGATTGGGATGTCGCACCACAAAATCGAATTCTTGATGGGTACTGGAAATAGCAGGATTGCCTGGTCGCACAAAATTACCTTCGACTTGCATAGTCCGTTCTGCCACCACAAATCGTTGAGTTATGGCTAAACTCAATTCGTCTTCGTTTTCATAAACCCGTAGGAGATAATTGCCCGATTTGGTCCAGCGAACATCTTCATTAGGTAGGTCGAGAAAGAAATGGGTATACTCTGTAAGAGTGTTGAAAGAAAATTGGTAGTCTTCAAGATCATTTTCTGTGAAGCCATCTAGATAATCTAATTCATCTAGTTCGGAAGGTTTCCAATCGGCATCACATAAAGTGAGGGTATAATAGTAATCCTTGACATCTGCATCCATGTCGTCAAAAGAAAAGCGCAATTGAACCGGGGAATTGAGAAAGACAATCGGATCGGCCAAAACAGAATCGGGCCGATGAATCAAAGCCGATTTAATGTTTTCTTTATAGACGAAATTTTCAGATCGGAATTCCTCCTCCTGAGCTTGCATCAATAGTGGAAAAATCAATATTCCAAAAAGGCAAAAAAGTTTATTCATGATTTTTTTTAATTACTTATTTTTTCCATTTGCTAACCCATTTTGAATCCGCCATCCAAAACCGCCAAGGCCAATCTGCACTTTCGCCTGATGAACCTATTCCCACTCGCGGGCCTTGGTTGATATTTTTAAGAGCAAGTTTAATTCCACGATCTTCTATCCATATCGGACTTTTCGGATCGCATAAATCTACGCCATTATGGGCAATCCGAATCCCTAAGGCCGTAGACATAACGCCTGGGCCTGCAGTTAATTGTGGTTTTAGCTGCATTATTCCTCGGCGTTGCATCATCGTTTCAGGATGGTCTAGTGGTTGGATCGCTCGGATCAAGACGACATGCGCCTGGTCTTTTTGGGCCGTTACGACATTGAATAAATGATGAATACCATAACAAAGATAAACATATGCCTTTCCTCCTTCAGAGAACATAATCTCTGTTCGTTTGGTTCTTAGATTGTTCCAGGCATGACAGGCGGTATCGTCGGGGGCTCGATAAGCTTCTGTTTCAGTAATAATTCCAGAGGTGCGCTGTCCTGCAAAGGAAGTGACCAATACTTTTCCCAACAAATCTTTACTGATTTGTAAAACATCTGATCGGGTATAAAAAGAGCGCTTTAACATGACTTATTAACTGAAAACGCCAATTCAAATGCTTTTTTATTTTATTAGGAAAGCATCTCAATTGGCGTTTAGTAAAGAACGAAGGCAAACTATCGCCTACTATAATTCGGAGCTTCCTTAGTAATCGTAATATTATGTGGATGACTTTCTGCAACTCCCGCAGCAGACATTTTGATAAAGCGAGCCCCTTGTAATTCTTGAATATTATTAGCTCCGCAATACCCCATACTGGCGCGTAAACCTCCAGTATATTGTACCATTACTTCCGACAATTTTCCCTTGAAAGGAACTCTACCTTCGATACCTTCTGGGACTAGTTTTTTGATGTCATCTTCTACATCTTGGAAATAGCGATCTTTAGAACCTAGTTCCATAGCGCCCAATGATCCCATTCCTCGATAGACTTTAAATTTTCTACCATCGAAAATAATGGTTTCTCCTGGTGCTTCGTCCACACCAGCAAATAAAGAACCCGCCATGATCGTACTCGCACCTGCGGCAATTGCCTTAGGGATATCACCAGTATAGCGAATACCTCCATCTCCAATGATCGGAACTCCCGATCCTTTGATGCCTTGAGCAGCATAATAAATGGCCGACAACTGAGGGATACCAACACCAGCAACGATTCTTGTTGTACAAATACTTCCTGGACCTACTCCCACTTTCACTCCATCCACTCCAGCGGCTACCAATGCCTGAGCACCTTCTCCGGTCGCTACATTTCCACCAATGACTTCCAAGTCTGGAAATTCTGCTTTGACCATTTTGATCGCATCCAACACGCCTTGAGAATGACCATGAGCCGTATCCACACAAATAACATCTACATCTACATTGACCAAGGCTTGGACTCTCTCCAAAAGATCATGGGTAACTCCAATAGCACCACCAACGACCAATCGACCATAAGTGTCTTTGCAAGAAAGGGGATAATCTTGCACTTTCATGATGTCTTTGTAGGTGATGAGACCTGCCAACTGCTTCTGGCCATCAATGACCGGAAGTTTTTCAATTTTGTGTTTTTGTAAAATTTCTCTGGCTTGTTCTAGGGTTGTACCTATCGGCACAGTGACTAGATTTTTGACGGTCATTAGATCTCGAATGGGACGGTCTAAGGCCGTTTCAAATCGCAAATCGCGATTGGTGAGGATTCCAATGAGTTCTTTCTTTTTATTGATAATTGGAATTCCTCCAATTTTATGGCGTCGCATCAATTTAAGAGCATCGCCAATCAATGCATCTTCTTCGAGTGTTACGGGGTCGATGATCATTCCACTTTCCGACCTTTTTACACTTCGCACTTGCTCTGCCTGTTCTGCAATCGACATATTTTTATGAATAATCCCAATCCCTCCTTGTCGAGCGATGGCAATAGCCATAATGTTATTCGTTACGGTATCCATGGCAGCAGATACAATGGGCACATTGATTCTGATGTTGCGAGTCAATTGAGTAGAAATGTCTACTTCGCGTGGTAAAACGTCGGAATAAGAAGGGACGAGTAGTACATCGTCGTAGGTAAGTGCCTCTCCAAGGAATTTACTTTCTGAAAAGGCGGAGTAAGCATTATTGGCTGTCTGTGAGGTTGTTTTTACTATTTCCATGCGCAAAGTTAGAGATTCTTGAAAAAAAAGAAAATGTAAGCGGATATTAATTTTTCTTTTTAGAAATTTGTCTGATTCAGACAAAAAATCCATTTTGGGATTTTAATTATTATTCCGAAGCAAATACCAATTAAATCTTTAATATGTTAGATGTTTTTACTGATGATTATTTTATGAAAAAAGCTTTATTGGAAGCCCGGAAAGCTTTTGATTCAGGAGAAGTTCCGGTAGGAGCTGTGGTTGTTTGTGGCAATCAAATAATAGCGAAGTCTCATAATAACACCGAACAGCTGAAAGATGTAACCGCTCATGCAGAGATTATTGCGATTACCGCTGCTTCTTCTTTTTTGGGAAGCAAGTATTTATCAGATTGTACTTTGTATGTGACTTTGGAGCCTTGTGTGATGTGTGCAGGAGCATTGTCCTGGGCGCAACTTGGCCGAGTGGTCTATGGAGCGAGTGATGAGAAGAAAGGATTTATGAATTACGGGAAAAGGCTATTGCATCCTAAGACCAAAGTAGAATTTGGGATCATGATGGAAGAAAGCCAAAGTCTGTTGAAGCTTTTTTTTGAAAAGAGAAGAAAGGGGGCTTATTGATTTTCTATTTAGAAAACACTAAAAAAGGCTGCCGTACATGTACGGCAGCCTTTTTTACTAAAAGAGTAGTTTGGTTTAACCACCATTAGTAGATCGTTTACTAGCCACATTTTCCTTAAGCTCAGGATCGAGATCAGATTTGCGAATCAGCAAGCTCTCTTGCTCCTTGTCCAATTTCATATTGATGCGATAGGCTCCAACAGGTTCATTGGCAAAACTCAGGAAGATATCATTGAGTCCGAAGGACAAAGCCAATTGCCCGTGTTGAACCAATTCATTGTTTAAGGTAAGTACCTCATATTCCAAAACTCCTTCAATAATAGCATCAAGCGTAATATCAAATTTGTCACTGGTGGTCGTATTACTCATGTGTACGACCATGAATTGATTGGCAAAATTCCGCTTGACCATAATGGTTTGGGAAAAACTTCCCGTTCCATCGGTATCCATTTGTCGCAAACGGTAAAAAGCTTTTTCTTTAGTTGCATTGATATCCATAAAGCGATATCCAGCTTCTTCTTCAGATTGCCCCGCGGCATTGACTACGCCAATGTTTTCGTATTCAATACCGTCGATAGACTTTTCGACAATAAACATTTGACTATTGTTTTCTGTAGAAGTAGTCCACTCCAGCATGTTGCCGACCTGATGTTCATATCCAAGAAGCGGTGTGGAATAAATGACTTCTGCGTAAGCAGAAAAACTGCTCCCCGTCAGCAAGACGAAAACCAGTGATTTTTTAATTAGGGAAATACCAAAAGCAGAGTAATATTTCATATCCATGTTTTAAATTACTGTAAAAACTATGCCGAACTTGGGTATTTGAGCTGTTAGAGACAAGAAGAGGGATTTTTGAACTAATAATAAAAAGTTAATAAAGAATCCGTGACGGGTTTAGAGGTTAATTTTTAGTTAATGACCTTGATTTTTAGGGAATTGCGAGGCATATTGGTGGATATTCGATACATTCTTAATGTAAAAAAAATGTCTTATGAAAACCATCAAATTATGCTCTTTACTGGCAGTTCTTGCTTTAGGACTTAGTTCCTGTAGCCCCACTTTATCTCCTTTTACCGAAAATCTATATGATGACAATGCCTGGTCAGATTCGGAATTGCAACAAATTCAGTTTTATGTGTCAGAAGATGTAGTGTTGAGAAGAGAAGTTTCTGACGGAGCTTCCACGATTGAGTCTGGAAAAATAAAGATGGTCAATGGTCGAAAAGTAGAAGAAGTGGTTATTCGAAAAGGGACTCCTGGCGTGTTTTTATTCAAACCTAAAGAAGATCGCTTTGCCGTAAGTTTTGAATCGGGCAATGATAATGCTTATCTAATGTTTGGTCCAAACCCCAAGGCGAGAGGAAGATATGTTTTGTTGGCTTCCAAATGGAAAGATCGACGTGGTATCGTTACTTATGATGATAGAAAATTCTATACACCGACGACTAGTGCTTATGCCGCCTTGATGGTGGATATGAAGAGAATTAGAAATGTTTCGACCAAAAGAAGAACGGCCAATGGTCGCTCGGTCAATTAGTGCAGACTGAAAAATACCCCTTAATAAATCAAAAAAATCCTGAATGGCATCGTGCCATTCAGGATTTTTTATTTAGCTTTTATTTACTCCCTTTAGAAAAGGAACAAAGCGAAAGTGATCAAAGACCTCTTCTTTAAATTCCGTCTCCGCAATACGAGTCACTCGATACATCCGTTGCGACTGATCGTCTCCAACAGGAACTACCAAGTGACCTCCTATGGCCAGCTGCTTTTTCAATTCCTCCGGCATTTCTGTACTTCCGGCTGTTACAATTATTTTTTCGAAAGGTGCAAATTCAGGAAGCCCATTTCCGCCATCTCTAAAATAGGTTCTAATTCCTTTCAGCCCCATCTTGCCTAATAAGATCGTCGCTCGTTGGTGCAAGAGCTCTTGCCGCTCGACCGTATAAACTCTGGCTCCCATCATCGCCAAAACTGCTGCCTGATAACCAGAGCCGGTTCCGATCTCCAATATCTTATCTCTTTTTTTGACTTTCAATAATTGCGATTGATAAGCCACTGTAAAAGGTTGAGAAATGGTTTGTTGATTGCCAATGGGAAAAGCCTTGTCCTGATAGGCCCATTCTTCAAAAGCTTTTTCCAAAAAAAAATGACGAGGTATGGCCAACATGGCCTCTAATACCAATTGGTCGTTAATTCCTTTTTTCTTTAAAACGGAAATTAATTTCTTCCGCAATCCTTTATGTCTATATGTATCCTTCAAGCTACCTATTTTACGTTGGCCGCAAAATATGGAAAAGTATCCGAACATTACGGCTTAAGCTCCGTAAAATGGAGAAGTATTCCTCAAAAAATAATAGTGATTCAAAGTTTGTGTTCTTCCGATTTTAATGATAGGAAAATGGCTTTTTGCAATCATTTTACTAACTTTGGCTACTTCTATTTTAGTCAATTAACCCATATTTTACTCAAGTTGCGTGGAATGAAGACCAATAAGGAGGATTTTGTTAGAAATCTATGATTTCGCAGCAAAGATTCGACTTCTCTTGATGGATCGCAGCTTGTATTAACTATTGAATAACCGAAAATTCCCTGTTTTATGACAAAGATTAAATTTGGTACAGATGGCTGGCGTGCGATTATTGCACTAGAGTATACCGTAGATAATGTAAAAAGAGTGGCGGAAGGGACTGCTAAGTGGCTCCAGAAAAAAGGCGCGACTAAAGTTGTCATTGGCCATGATTGCCGTTTTGGTGGACAAATGTTTGCAGAAACGACGACTCGTGTTTTAGGAGCATACGGAATTAAGGTTAATCTGGCAAAAGGATTTGTAAGTACTCCAATGGTTTCTCTTGGGGTGGTAAAAACAAAATCTGATTTAGGAGTGGTGATTACTGCGAGCCATAATCCTCCTTCTTATAATGGATACAAACTCAAATCTCATTTTGGTGGACCAAGTGGGCCTGCTGATATTACCGCAGTAGAAAATATGATTCCCGAGGTTTGTAGCTTGTCTGATTTGCCGAGCCTGGAAGATATGTTCGATCAGGGTTTACTCAATTATATTGACCTAGAAGAAATTTATATTGACCACGTTAAAGAGAATTTTGATCTCGAAATGATCTATAAGGCAGGTATCAAAGTTGCCTATGATGCAATGTACGGAGCAGGAATGAATGCCATGGCTCGGATTTTACCAGATGCGGTGCTACTGCATTGCGATGATAATCCAGGTTTTAGAGGACAGGCACCAGAGCCCATTCACCGTAACCTCGGAGAACTTTCTGCCACCATAAAAAATGATCCAGCCATCGCGCTAGGAATCGCCAATGATGGAGATGCAGATCGAATCGGAATGTATGATGAAGATGGAAAATTTGTAGACTCTCATCACTTGTTATTATTGCTTTTGCTTTACATGCACAAGTATAAAAAACTGGATGGAAAAGTAGTGATTACTTTTTCTGTTACCGATAAGATGCGCAAGATGGCAAAGATTTTTGGTCTTGATTGTGAGGTCACCAAAATCGGATTTAAGTACATTGCAGATATCATGACACAGGAAGATGTTTTGGTAGGAGGAGAGGAATCTGGAGGATTGGCTGTAAAAGGACATATCCCGGAAAGAGATGGAATTTGGATGGGATTATTGATCCTGGAGTTTATGGCTAAGACTGGAAAATCATTGAAAGAATTGATTGCAGAGGTTTACGAAATCGTTGGGCCATTCAATTCGGATCGAGATGATTTACATATTAAAGAAGAACAAAAACAGGCCATCATCGAAACTTGTAAAAACGAACCTTATGAAGCCTTTGGTTCTTTCAAAGTACAGGGCTTAGAAACGGTTGATGGATATAAATTTATTCTCAGCGAAAATGAATGGGTGATGATCCGACCTTCAGGAACGGAACCCGTACTTCGAGTCTATGCACAGGCACCAACGCCAGAAGGCGTGCGCGCGATCCTTGATGCGACCAAAGAAACAGTACTCGCTGTAACGGCCTAATAAAAAACGACTTCCTAAAAGGGTGCCTCGTAAGTTGCGATATTATCTATCGCCATTTGCGAGGCATTTTTATTTTCTGATCATTCCGATATGAGGAATGCCATCTTCGAGATAGGATTCGCCGACCGGCTCAAATCCCAAACTTTGGTAGAATTTATCTAAGTGAGCCTGAGCGGATATCTTTATGGGGATTGCTCCAAATATTTCTTTACACTTCTTTACAGATGCTTCCATCAAATACTTTCCCTGTCCCTTCCCTCGAATACGAGCAGAGGTAATCACTCTTCCTATCGACACATAATCAGTATAGCTAAGTCCTTTCGGACACAAGCGCGTATAGGCTACCAATCGTTCCTGGTCATCAAAACCCAAAAGGTGATAAGATGCTTGGTCTAGCCCATCAGCGTCGAGGTAAGGACAGTCTTGTTCGACCACAAAAACTTCCTGGCGCAAAGCCATTACTGCATATAATTGATCGAGACTGAGTTGATAAAAGGAATAGCATTGGTAGTTCATGGCCACAAAATAAAAAAGTTTGACTGGAATCTCCAGCCAAACTTAGGGTATAGGTTTTAATACGGTATTGGGTGTTTACGGGAATATTAGTACTGCTAAAAGAGCAGCAAGAATATTTTTTTAATTGTCTTATAGATTAACCTTTATTAACCATGTTTTCTCCAGCGAAATAACAACGCATCCAATCTGGAACTGGATCTCCATCTTCTTCGATAAAGAAAATGTCGCCATTGTCTCGCGCTTCGTATTTCCACGAATGCATTTTTCCTTTGCCATTGATGTAAGAACCAAAGCGTAGCATATATTCTACTTTCCAACCACCATCCATACGGTTGATGTTGATGTCGTTTCCACCAATTTTGGGAACTCCCAAATCAATGGATTTGATGCCTTCGATGTTGTAAAACTCGTTGGCTAAAGCAGACATGTTGAGTGGAGATTTGGAACGAATCGTGATAGCGTCGTCTGTGTCGTTCCATTGTACATGGCGTTCGATGATTAAATCATACTCGTCGAGTAAGTCATTAAATTCATCACTTTCTGTTTCGCTAATGCCATCTCTAAGCGGCGCTGCCCAGTCGATTTCCCGATCAAAAATCAATAGAATATGATCTATAGAAGGATTGGGAAAAGTGTGGACATTGCACTTGGCAATGGATTGAGCGGTTTCATTATTCTGATAAATATTGGTGAGTACATAATAGATACTTTCAATATTGTCTTCAGGGATAATGATGTTTTGATATCGTAAATCTTCCTTTTTCTCTTCGAGCCGTAAGGCTAAGCGAGCAGCATCTCGTTTGAATTTACGAGCTAAGGTTCGCGGCATTTCCCC
>CALLVY010000182.1 GCA_938015925.1 uncultured Saprospiraceae bacterium | reverse complement strand
TTTTACACCAGAAGCAAAGGCGGTTGCTCCAGCAGCAGAATCCGTTACCAGATTATCAAAAGCATGAGATTTATGCAGTCCCACCACAGGAAAACGTTCCAACTCCAATCGATTACCATTCATATACATCCCCGCAGTAATCTGCCCAAGTCCCATTCCATCTCCGATCATCAAAATGATGTTCTTAGGTTTATTTTTCTTGGGCAAATCTTCTATTTTTTGGATAGAAGGTTCCGACTGATCGTTGCCCTTTTTTACAGTGCTATTACAGCTGCTGACCAAGAATAAAAACACCAGGGGGAAAAAGAGTAATATTTTCATGGCAACAAAATAGGGAGCTTTGTCCACACGACTGAAGGAAATTGTGGATTTTTTTGTGGATAACTTACAAATGCTTCTTTTTATACGCTAAGCGTTTGTCGTAAGAGATGTTCTCTAAGCTAAGGCATATCGTTTTCCAGGCAAAGTGCGAATCATTCCTTTAAACTCTAGACTTAATAAAATAGCAGCCATATGATTGCTGGTCATCTTAGATTGAAAAGTCAAATCATCAATGGAAGCATTTTCCTGGCTTTGTAAGATGGAAAAAACGGATTGTTCCGAATCACTAAGCGGGGCAATCGCTTTGCGAGAACCAGTAGCCTGTTCCACCCGATTCCAACACATGGCATAAGCAACATCCTCTGCGGATTCGATCAAAGTGGCTTTGTGGCTTTTGATTAAATGATTGCAACCTTGGCTGTAGGTATCGGTCACTCGCCCGGGCAAGGCAAAAACTTCTTTGTGGTAACCATTGGCAATTTCTGCACTAATCATAGAACCACCCTTGCGAGCCGTTTGTACCACAATCAATGCATCGCATAAACCTGCAATAATCCGATTGCGCATAGGAAAGTGCTCGCGTTCGGGGCCCAAATCGCTGGTATATTCTGTGAGCAGCCCGCCATTTTGCACCATTTTTCGAGCGACCTGCTGGTGTTGGTGAGGATAGATCCGACTAAGCCCATGCCCTAAAATGCCAATGGTAGGAATACCTTCTTCCAAGCATCGCTTGTGTGCAGTAATATCAATTCCATAGGCCAAACCACTAATGATTAAGGGATCGTATTCTCTCAAACCCGAGACGATTTCTTCACAGGCATTAAGCCCATAGGAATTGGGGCGTCGGGTTCCGACGATTCCGATGATCCGTTTTTGGTTCAGATTGGCTTCGCCGGAATAGTAGAGCATCACTGGACAATCTGCGTAGTGTTTGAGGCGATGAGGATAATCGTCATTGAGATAAAAGAGCGCTTGAATCTTGTATTTTTTGAGAAATTCGATTTCTGCGGCAGCCGCTTCCAAAACCTTTTGTTGTAGAATATTTTCCGCCAATTTAAGACCAATTCCAGGGATTGATTTTAAATCTTTGGCAGAAGCGGTAAAAACTTCTTTTACTCCTCCACAATAAGCAATGAGGTTTTTGGCAGTAACTGGCCCTACCAAGGGAATCTTGGTAATGGCGATCTGATACAATAGATCATTCATAAAAGTAACGAAAATGGAAGCTTTAAGTAAGTGCTTAGAATTGCTCCACGGTTATAAAATAAGGTTTGAGAAACTTATTGAACCCTTGAGATTGTTTGAAAACTATTGATTTTTAGGCCATAGAATTCTAAACAAACTATTAATCTTCGAAAAAATTAAAGGCTTCAAAAACCGCGTGTTTGTACAGGATGAATTATCTTGTCGTAAAAATAGGATATTTTTCTGTTTCCAACAGGGTATTATCTATTTTTATTTAGGGAAGTTTGATATCGGACAATGCGTCAAAACAGAGTTCCCCTATCCTTGAATTATTGTAGTCACATCAATCACCGCACTATGAGTACCAAAAAGAAACAATCCTCGGGAATACTTCCAAAAATGGAAGTTCTGATCATCTTGGTTTTCTTTTTCAGTTTTATTATTTGGGCCGCTTCCAAATGCAATGCTTCTTCTATACAGGAGCAATTAACGGAGATTACCAGCGATTCCGAAGAAGCAATCGATCCTGAAACTGGAGAACAACAAGCCGCCCCAAGCACCGATCCTTACGGTACTCCATTGCCACCTGCTCCGCAGAGCACGACACCTGCTAATGCTGCTAACCCAACGACCAATACACCCTCCAGTTCCACCTCTGGAACGGCTGCGCTTAATATTACTGATCCATCTTCTGCCTCTTCCAAACTCTACGTCACTATTGATGGTTTAAATATGAGAACCGGTCCCCACCTCGATAGCACTATAATCTATAAGCTCCCTCTGTTCGAGGAGGTAATGTTTCTCAATGAAGTAACCGATTCTACACAAAAAATCAGTCTCGGAACTGAAATCGCCGACGAACCCTGGGTACGGATCAAACATAAGAAGGGTCGTACAGGCTGGGTGTATGGTGCTGGAGTCAACTATTATCGCAAGGCTAGAGTAATGAATTAAAACACTCTAAAATTGCGAGAATACACTTAAACTCTAATGCTGAAAAATATTTTTAATGCTTGCTTTTTTATTACTCAATAAAAAAAATAGGGCTAGCGCATATCAAAACCTTCTAACTCTTCGGTTTCAATCAAGTCAATCAAGCGGCTAGCTAAATCGCTATACATATCGGAATAGCCCAGTTTTTCTAAACCTTGAGCCCATGCTCGGTAATCTCCGGCCGACAGTTGGCGCAAGGGTGCAAAATTACCACTCGTCAAATAGAGGCTATGATCTCGAAAACTCGCCCAGGCATTTTCATAATGACGGTAGCAAACATCGCTGTAATTGGCGCGCTCACCAGCCCATTCGCCAGCGCAGGAAATTCCAAAATGGTTATTGCCCTGGAGGGTCAAATTTCGTTGGCCATAGACACTGTGTAAAATTCCATTCGCCAAAATAATGCTCGCCGGAATTCCATATTTTTTACTTTCACTAACCGCCACATGGCCAAAGCGTTTGATATAATTTTGCTGGGTCGCCTTATCAATCTGAGGCAATTCCGCAGCGGCTTTAATCGTAGGAGTACGGGTACTAAAAAAAGGAAGTTCTACGGAGCTAAGATAGGTTTGAGTTGCGGGAGCTGCAGGGGCTGCAGGGGCTGCAGGAGTCGTTTTTTTATGTTGGGTTAAAATTTCTTCTTTCTTTTCCTCCCTTCTCTGAGGAGCCTGATCTGCTTCGGAAGGCAGCAGCTCTTCCATTGGAGAAGGATTATTGAGGTGAAATTGAAAACTGAGGTCTTTCCGTAGGAAAACAAAAACCAGAAGCCCAAGGAGCGTTAGCTTAAACCAATTGAGTCGAACGTAGTTTTTTATCGAATAGAGATAGGATTGCTTTTCCATTTTATTTTTATTTGGTGCTTAACATTAAATTCTAAAATAGAAGGCTCTCTAAACCTGTTTTTCAATGTTTCTTAGATCAAATCAATTTGACCCTTGTTTTATTATATCTGCTGACACAAACTTAAAACTAATTGTTTTAAAAAACAACAAAAACTAAAACATTTTTAAAACAAAAAGTTTTTAAAGATCATCCAATGACGCTCTCCTTTGATAATCAGTTCTTTTTATATTGAATAAATTGACAATAAAAACTGGAACAAGGCAAGTTGTTTTGGCTTAAAACAAATAGCTACTTATTGGTCACCTGCTTTTATTTTAGTCAGAAAACCATTATATTTAGTAACTATATTGTTATAATACCTACACAAAAGTAGCGCTCCTATTCTCAATAATTGCTCTTCTTTGTTTCTTAATTCTTAACCTCAAAACCTATTCTAATGAAAAATCTATTGTTTATTCTCGTTGGTGTTTTTGTCTTTTGTGGAAGCTCCTTTGCTCAATTAAATCCTAGTTTCGAATCCTGGACAGGGACAGAACCTAATCCAAACCCTGATAACTGGTATAGCAATA
>CALLVY010000181.1 GCA_938015925.1 uncultured Saprospiraceae bacterium | reverse complement strand
GTCCCAAACCTTGGCCATTCATTTTGGTACTAAAAAAAGGAGAGAAAATTTTACTCACCAATTCCTTCGGAATCCCCGGCCCATTATCGGCGATCACCAGCAAAGGCGAATCCGCCGAGCTCGACAGGCGAATCTCTCCATTCTTTTCAATCGACTCCATGGCGTTTTTAAGTGCATTGACAAGTACCTGTTCGATTTGTTGAACATCCATAGCTAGCCAAACGGGCGTTTGGGCAATATCTAATACCAGTTCAATATTCCTTTCTCTAGCCTGAGGTTCCATTAATTTAGCCATATCAAAAAACACCTGATTGATGTTTTGCTTTTGCAGGCTAGGCAAAGGCAAGCGAATCACCTCGGCAAAATTGCGCATAAAGCGATTGAGGTGATCGTTGCGATCTATCGCCACTTTTAGAGAATGATAAATATCCTCATCAAACTTTATTTCTTCCAGGTAATCTACCGTAGAATTCAAAATAGAATTGATCGCTCCAATGGAATTATTAACTTCATGAGCCATCATTCGAATGACCTTTCCATAGGCTTTTTTCTCTGCCGCCAAAATCTCTTTGGACAGTTCTTGAAACAAGATAAACTTTCGTTCAAAACCAAGGTGAACAAAAGTAGACACTTCGCATTTATAACGATCATGTCCTTTTACCGAAACCACTTCCGATTGGCCAATAGGAATTTTTACCATCGCACTCAAGACTTCATTTTCGATCAGGGTCAAAGGCTGATTGAACCATCCTTCTTTTAAGCTTAGTAATTCTTTGGCTTTTGGGTTCGCTACTGTCAGGCGATCATCATAATCGAGAATTAAAATCCCAGCGGGGGAAGCCTGGATTAATTTCTCCAAAAAATAATGTTGCTCCTCGGTTTGAATTCTTTCTTTGCGAAGATTGTCGATCATTTTATTATACACCTCTACCAGTCGATCCATTTCTAAAGCCCCCGTTTTTACAAACTTGACGTTGAAATCTTTATCCTCGATGGCATTGGTTCCGGAGGCGATAAAATCTAGAGGTTGGATAAAAGAACGATAGATCAAATAGGACAATACCAAAGAAAGAATAATGCCTATTTCTGCTAAAAGAAAATACAATTGTTCTTCTTTCAATACTTGAAAAACCAAGAGGGCAATGACCCCATGAATCAATAAGATGAATAAAAAATATTTGATTTTAAGACTCATAAGGAATATTGTACTTGGCTAATCGACGATAAAGAGCGCTTCGGGTAATCCCTAATGCACGAGCGGTATCCGCAATTTTATTATTGTGAAAAGTCAATGCTTTTTTGATCATGCGAACTTCCATTTCCTCCAGAGAGATGGCACCGACAGATGGCAATTTTACTTGTTGGGCGCGCAGGGCAGAACCTTGGTACTGTCGTTTGAAATCATCAACTTGTAAGTAAGGATTTCGCGAAGTCAAAACGGTACTTTCTACCAGATTTCTTAGTTGCCGAATATTCCCCGGAAAACTTTGTTTTTCCAACCAAGTCATGGCATCGCGATGCACCCGAAGATCAGGACTATCATAAGTCATCCGTAGATTTTCTATAAAAAAGCGAACCAACAAAGGAATATCTCCCCTCCGTTCCGCCAAGGATGGAATCTTTAATTTAATAAGATTGATCCGGTAAAACAAATCCTCGCGAAAGGTATCGTCCAATACCATTTGTTCCAAATTCTTATTCGTCGCACTGACAACTCTAAAGTCTATTTTCTTCGACTGACTACTCCCCAAAGCTTCAAAGGTACTTTCCTGTAAAACTCTTAATAATTTCACCTGGCTACTCGCTTCTAAATCTCCAATTTCATCCAAAAAAATAGTGCCCGTATCCGCCAATTCAAAACGCCCTACTCTATCGGTACTCGCATCCGTAAAGGCACCTCTTTTATGTCCAAACATTTCACTTTCAAACAAAGAAGAAGAAATTCCTCCTAAGTTGACTTTGACAAAAGGGTTTTCTGCTCGATTGCTTTCGTAGTGAATGGCTTCTGCGATCAATTCTTTTCCGGTACCACTATCTCCGATCACCAATACACTGGCATCGGTTTTACTCACGCGTTGTGCCATTTCCAAGACCTCTCTAAAATTTGGGTCTTCGCCAATGATGTGTTCAAAGTGAGTCGCCGTCTTTTCTTTTTTCTTTTGAACCTCTTGTAAGGCCAATAAGGTTTTTACAGAAGACAGCATCTGTTTATTGTCCCAGGGTTTGGCGATAAAATCGCTTGCGCCTATTTTCATTCCTTGTACGGCCAGTTGTACCGTGGCCCAACCCGTCATTAGGATGATTGGAATTCGAGTGTGTATTTCGCGAATTTCTCCTAGAATTTGTAAGCCTTTTTTGCCAGAAGTATCTACCGTAAAATTCATATCCAAAAGAATCAAAGCGGGGTCAAATTCTTCAATAACGGAAAGTACTTCTGCGGGTCGATTGATAAATCGTGTGGCATAGCCGCCTCTTTTCAGCAAAAGGCTGATCGAAGTGCATACGGCCATGTCATCATCGACGATTAGTATTTTGGTTTTTTCCATGGTAATAGATAAGGGGCCTTTGGGTTTTAATGTTTTTGGTCTAGGATTAGAAGTTAATAAGGAGGAAAGCTTGGTCTTTTGTTTCCCGCAGATCTACTTCGTGAACCTCCGAGTGTCGGTTTCGCAGATTGCGCAGATCTTTTACGATTGAATGTAATTAGTTCGTTCCTCGTATCGTTCTCCGATGTCGAACTCTGCGTGATCTGCGCAATCTGCGAAAAACCAACCAATGAAAGGTTCACGAAGTACCCTTTCTTTCCTTAATCTTCATGCAAAGCTAAAGCAGGGTGAATCAGAGCGGCTTGCTGGCTTGGATTAAAAGAACAAATCAAAACCACCGTAATGATGATCGCCATTGCTCCTCCCATAGCGTAATAATAGTTGATGTTATCGATATCTACTAATTTTAGAATGGGAAGTTGCGCAGCAAAAAATAGTCCAACCAATAGACCGATGAAAGTAACAAAAAGAATCTCGAGGATAAACTGGCTGGAAATGGAAAATTTGGTTGCCCCAATGGTTCTTCTCAAACCAATCTCTGGTCTGCGTTTGCTGATATTGTACCAGAGGACACCGAATAATCCGAGTGCGATATTGAGGATCAAAAAGCCACAAATAGAAAACAAGGCGATAATGGGCACCCAATACTCGCGGCTATTCAATTCTCTTTCCGTCTTGAGATGCTTGATTACAAAATCATTTCGATTGATCACCCCCGCAATCACCTTATTGACTTTCTCTTCAAATTCAGGCCCGACCTCTCCATTCAACTCAATAAGTGCGGAAAAGAATCTGGATTCCAACTGCGGTTCATATTTCAGCATCACTCTGTTTTCATCCGAAAATTCGCCGTGGTATTTATAGGCATCAATGACTCCTACGATTCTCCAAGGTTCATCTTCATCCATCAGGTAAATACTATCCACCACTTCCCGATCTCCAAAATATTGATCCCTTAAACCTTGGGTAATCAGTACTGCAGGATGCTTGGCATAGGCATCAGACTCGTTAAACATTCTTCCTTCCACTACATTTACATCCATTACCTCCGGGTAATCTTTATCTGCTTCAATGACAAAAGAAAACAAGCGAAAGCCATTTTCTCGATGACCAAAAGCATTATTACTGTCATTAAAAGGAACACAACTATTGGAATACCCAACTCCATTTATTTCGGGAAAGGCATTTAATTCTTGTTTGATTCGGCGTTTCATATCAATATTGATCAGCGAATCTACACTTTCGTCGATTTCTAAATAGGCGACCCAGACATCTTCGGGGTCAAAGCCAATCGGCGTACTGTAATTTCTCAGGTTGTAGGTCACCAAAGTAAGCACAGAGAAAAGCACGATAAAGGCGAGAAAGATTTCGAGGAAAAGTAAAAAATTACTTTTCTTCTTATTCCAGATTAAGGTTAATATATGCTTGATCATCTTTGATTTTGTTTTAGGGCATTTACGATATGAACTTTTGACATTTTATAGGCTGGCAACAAACC
>CALLVY010000180.1 GCA_938015925.1 uncultured Saprospiraceae bacterium | reverse complement strand
TCTCCATTATTCAAATGAAAAAGAGAACCTCCATCTTGTGGGTTGAGTTGAAATCCGGTGATTGTTCCATTACAGGTAATCTCGGCATCATGATTTTCTTCAACAAGTAGCTTATTGAAGGACGCTCCTCTTTCATAGTTTGAGGTGGCATTTCCGATTCCTTGCCAACAAAATAGTCCTATTAAAAGGAGAAAAAAAGTTAGGGTAAATTTTCATGATCGATAATAAGTTTTTATGATAAAAAAGGCATTAATAAAATAAGAAATTATTTCAAATCGGACAGATGATTTCTTTTACAAATCCTTGGCTATCAATACATAAAAAATTTTAAATCAAAACATGAGGATAGCAGAGCAATCAGGGGATTGCAAAAAGAAATCTATCCAGTTTTTGGGTAGGAAATTTTAAATTACTAAAAAAATAAAATCATTCTAAAGGAATGATCTAAGTTTTGGCAATAATTATTTTTTGTAAATTTTGGGACACCTCTACCTAAGCTTGAGGAAGACATTTTCAAATGGGTAGCAGCGTGTTGATTTATATAGGGCGTCGTACAAGGTAAATCTTTTCGGTCTTAAATATAGCGAAATATATTTAAATAACAAGTAAGGAGAATTGGAAAAGATTAAGGCCGCTTTTTTTGGAGATCTCTTCTATGCACTCCCCTAAGGAGCTTATTTCTTCTTGGCGAAGTAGTGGCCCCGCCACATCGAAGATTCGCAAAGTCCCTCTTCCTGCAAAAGTATAATGTCATCAACTGAAGCCTTGTTTTCTTTGAAAACCCAGGATGCCGCTCAAAGCGGCTTCCTGGGTCAGCCATAACTTATTCCTTCTAAATGAAAGTAAAAAAGTAGTCTGCTTCCTAAGTTAATGACATTACAGCAAAAGTACTTTCGAAGGAAATTCTTATCGCCTATTTGCTTTTACTTTTCACTTGCACTAAAAGTAATCCAAGGATAATCAATACACTACTTACCAGGTGATAGCCAAATATCTCTGCACCAAATACCAAGGCAAATAAGGCGACAAAAAGCGGAACTGCATTTAGAAAAACGGTACCTCTTGCTGCGCCAATTCTATTGATGCCATAGTTCCAACTGTAGTACGCAAGTGCAGTTCCAAAAACGCCCATTAGAATACCTGCCAACCAAAATTCAAAAGGTAAGGGAATGATTAAGAATACGTTTTCAAAGAAAAGTAAGGGAACAAAACCCAAAAGACAACAGAGACTTGTAAGGGTGGTAAAATGGAGGTTTCCTAAATCGTTTATGTATTTTTTTATCCAAATATTGTGCAAGGCAAATAAAAAATTACCAATTAGGAATAAGATGTCTCCTATATTAAAATCTATATTTCGAAGTGTTTGAATATCTCCCTTGGATAGTAAATAAACCACGCCAATAAAAGCTAGTACTACGCCAATCGCCTCTCTCCTATTGGGTTTGTAGCCTTGTAATAAAAAAGCTAACAAAAGAGTCGTGGCTGGATTGAGCGCGATGATAAGCGCACCATTCATCTCTGAAGTATATTTCAAGCCTTGAAAAAAGAAATACATAAAACCAAACACGCCAACAAAACCTACTAAAAAAATCCCCTTCCAGTTGGCTTTGATTTTTTCCCAGGAAGGAAAGGTAGTATAGGTCAAAATCAATAAAGTAGCGACTCCAAAAAAGTACCGCCAAAAAGCGGATACATTAGGAGAGGCGTATTCCATCATGGTCTTTCCCAAATGAAAATTAAGTGCCCAGAAAAATACGGCGACCAAAAGAAATAAGGTTCCTTTCATAAACGAATATTCTGGCTTGAGTTATATTTCATTCTTTATGGTCATTTTCTCAAACGATAGTCTTATCAATTTACAATTTAGTCCGTAAACTTAAGTTGACTTTGGGTAAGAGTACCGCATTAAATACTCCTACATAATAAGCCCCACCACCTTCTCTAATCGCTCCAGCAGGAGCTTTCCATTGTGGCGCCTCCTTCCAATTGCCAAAACAATGTTCCCAATTTTCTGGAAAACCATTTTCGAAGTTCTCATTAATCAGGAAAATGATTTTTATTTTTTTGTGCTGTTCTAAGGAAAGGTAGTCAATTTATTCCATTGGGGTTTAAATCCTATCAAATTACTGACCTACCACTACCTAGCCCAAGGGACAATTAAATCCCCATTCAACTATACTACCTCCTTAAAATTTCACCACTACCAGCTGTACTAAACTAAAACAGGTAGCCCGCATCCTCCGATACAACCTACCTGTATTTCCCCAAGGGGACGGGGTCTTACTCTGTTTTTTTGGGAGTACAAATTGTAATTGGATTTTTTGGAGGTTCCTTTGGGGAAAGGATCTGAAGACCATCGTGTAAAGAAAAAACCAACTTAGGACTTAAGTAGTTCGCGAGATTAAAACCAAATCCAAAACCAAGTCCCCCCCATTGCTAAAACTCATAGCCTACAAAAAAAGAAATGGTTTGGTCAAAAACATTTTTATTTACCGTAGACGCTCCAAGTTTGGTTTCTTCAAGTGCATTGAAATAATAACGAAAAGGAATTTGAAAATTGATGTACAGGCCTTTTACTTTAAAGATATTCCTTTCTCTAAATCCAATATCAAAACCTATAGTGGCCGTTTTATGCTCCAGCGATTCTTCTAAAATTGTGTGCTGATAATAATTCTTATGATAGCCCATAGATAAGCCAGCATAAATCAATGTGTTCTTTCCTTTGAATCGATAGACTGGCAGGTCATACAAAAGCTCATAACCGATCCACAAACCTGTTACCTTATCGCCATCCACCGCTCTGGCAAAGCCACTGGACAGATGCTCTTCGGTTAGTTTGACATTCAAATAAACGAACCTGATGCTGTGGTCATTTTTTAACTTCAAACCGAGTTCCCCTGCAAAATTTTGGAATCTATTGAAAGCCATTTCTCCCAAATCATAACCGGCATAAATACTTGGACGAGCAGGATTGCTTTCTATGCTTTCTTGTGCAGAAATATTTACGGACCAAAAGAAAAATACAGCGCAGAATATTTTAAAAATGCTCATTTTATTTTTTATTGAAAGATTATGGATTCAATATCGCTTAACAATTGGTAGAAGAATTTTCCTTTGATTTCATCGGAAAAAAAAGTGCCTGTATTTTGCAAGGCCACAAAAGTGATGTCCTTCTTCGCATGATAAAGTACGATTGCTCCTGAGCCAATTTGGTTGCCAAAATGTCCGTACCAGTCTTCTCCACTTATGTTTACTTTCATCAATCCCATTCCATATCCGGAATAGACCTGGGTCTCTGTTATTGCTGCCGGAACGTCCAGAAAGTCCGTCATCAAAGATACCTGGTCTACCAAATTGCCATTTGCCAAAGATTGCATAAAAGTCTTTAGATCATCCGCCGTAGTCACAATTCCATCAGAACCTCTTAAGCCAACACTTAAGGTGATTTGTAAGTCTGAGTTGTTCTCAAAATTCCCGTCATTGTATCGGTCCCAATAGCTGTTCACTAAACCGCTTGGAGTTTCATTGATGTCTTCCAAAAAATAAGTATCCTCTAAATTCAAAGGTTCAAAAATTCTACTTTTTATCGCTTCGATATAACTTCCTTCTATTTCTTGAATTAGCAATGTTAGTAGTGAAAAATTAACATCAGAATAATAAAACTCGGTATCTACTGCGGACAAAGGTTCTTTGTCTTCGACATAATCCAGCAATTCTTCAATCGTAAATTCTTTAGTTGGAGTATTGAAAAAATCGGTAATAAAATCTACTTCAAATATATCGGGGATACCAGAGCGTTGTTGCAAAAGATTCTTAATGCTGACTAGGTTTCCATTAGGGATTTTATCGGTAATAGTAGCGCTCAGGTAATTGGATAATTTATCGTCAAGCTTAATTTTACTTTCCTCTACCAATTGCATAATCACCGTAGCGATATAAGTTTTATAGAGGCTTGCGGTATGGTGGATGTGACAAGGATTCATTTTTATATTGTCCTCAATATTGGCATAGCCGGAGGAACCCACCCAAAGTCCTTCAATTGGATCATCAAGCAATAAAGTCAGGCCTACAAAACCATCATTAGCATATTGGTCGCTTAGGTTTTGCAAAGCGGTCGCTTTGGGAGGGTTTTGAAAATTCACAGTACAAGTATTATCATTTTGCGGACTAAGGTATTCTTGTTTGCAGGAGCTTAGACCAAGTGCAAGTATTGCAATAAACATTGCTTTTTTAAATAGCTTCATTGTTTTTTAAATTTATAGCTTAGGGAAATATTAGTGGTGGATTGTGGCATGATCGGAAAACTCTCCAGATCAAAATAAGGCGATTGGATAAAGAAGTGATGGTTTATTCCAATTCTAAACGGGTGTTTAGAATGCTTAGAAAAATCATAGCCCAGACCGGTTTTTAATCCAATTAAAGAGGCAAAGGTCCCTTTGTCTGACACCTGATCGTAGCTTCCATTGCTTGGATTTAGCGCATAAATATCTCTGGGATGAAACTGAACTATTAATCCTAAACCCAAACCAGTTTCGATAAACAAACCTGTTTTATGGGTGTACCTATATCCCAGTTCAATATCTGCCATCCAGGAATTGCCAATCACCTTGTTTTTAAAAAAACCTAAATTCGACGAGAGCAACAATCGATGCTTTTGATTCTTATTTAAGCCCAATTCTGTTCCAACAGAAAAATGAGGATTAAAAGCCTTAAAGGAATTTTCAAAGGGAAATCCTATGGCGTGATTGCCGAAGGCTACGCTAAGTGGGAGTTTGGAATACACTACCGGATCAACATCCTGGGCTTTGATCAAGTAAGTGCTCGACAAGGCCAACAAAATCAACAAACACTTTTTTAATTTTTCCATGGTACTTCTGTTTCGAGTGATAGAATACCACAAAAGTAAAGGCATGGAGGCATAAAAAAGTTACCCTATGTTAACTTAGTTATTGGAATAGGGCTGCTTGGGGAAATCAATATTGAATTAGGCTTATTTAGGAAAAGAAAAAGGCGGAAGTTTAATTCTGGACATCAATATTGAATAAGAGATTTTCAATTATAAATAATGATTTTTTTTTGACGAAGCATCGGGGATTCTGGGGTCAACTTAGCTGTCGCCTTGTGATTTTTTTCTTATTCGACTCAAGCTTTGAGGCGTAATGCCCAAATAGGAAGCAATGTTTTTTTGAGAAATTCTTTGCAGCAATTCAGGTCTGTTTTTCATCAGCTTATAATATCTTTCTTCCGCACTTAAAGTCATGCTCTCAATTTGCTGACTTTGCTTTTCGGTATTAGAACTCTGTTCTCCTGCCAAAAATAACATACTCCCAATGGGTGTTTTTTTGAGTATTTCCATATTCGCTTTACTGATCCGAAGGACTTTGGTTTTTTCTAAAGAAATGATTTCTATCGGAGAAGGTTTTCCGGTAAACAGCGAAATGTCATCTCCGAAAAAATTGAATTCTAAGTATAGATCCGTACAGACAAAATTCTTTTCCTTCCAGACAAATAAACCAACTGATCCTTCTAATAAAAAGTAACCATACTTTGCAGTGGAATCGGATTGCTTGATGACTTCATTTTTACTATACCCTACTTCCTCACATAAGCTTGCCAATCGTTCCCAAGCTTCAATGGGAGCATCATAATATTTATCAAAAGAGTCCTTTAGTATTTTGGCGATCATTTAATAGATTTTTAGGCTTTCCGTGTTTGATGATGTTTGGTAAATGGCCATTCCAGTTGATCTAAGCATTACGAGCATAGACCAGCGTCTAGCCAAGTCCTAAAGATAAGCAAACTAGTTTCCATTTCCTTCAAGTTTCTGAATCATTTTATATCCAAGATACTCCTTAAAATCTCTCGATTGGTTTCGATAATAAATATCCCAATAACTTCCTACTCTGCTTTTAGTGGTTTGCCAATAGCTTGGATTTTCCGCTAGAAAGGATTGGTAAAATTTTAAATAAGGTTCCTTTAGGTGTTGATCTAAAAGTTCCAGGATTTCGAAAACATATTCTCCTAGCAGTTGAAGGGTAAATGGAATTACAAAATCATTTTTGGAGTTTAGCAATAGTTTCAATCTTCTTTCCCTACAATATCCGTTGGCATGTCTTAAGTAAATACAATTTAAAATTTCTCTTTCCAATTCCGAAAGCCCCTCCTCTAGACCTTTGCGGGGTTCTTCGAAATACAATCGATAGGGAATTGTCAATTGCTCTGAATTTAATAAAACTTTATTCTCATCAGAAGAGATTAAATTATCCAATTCGAGCAACTCTCCATTGATCCATTTTATTCGATGATTTTCAAGCGGTAAAATTTGGATCACCTTTTCCACTTCTTTTTCCAATTTAGTGGGAAATGCTTTTTTCAATCTTTTGCTATAGGCTTCTCTCTTCATCAGTTAGATTTTCTTTGCTCCAATTTCTTTAAATACGCCACCGTTTCTGCCGCTAAGTCAATCGCTTCATGTTCAAAGTCAGAAGTCCAATCAAATTTATAAATAGTAAAGCCATTAAAACATTCCGTGGGCACTAGATCAAAAGCTTTTAAA
>CALLVY010000179.1 GCA_938015925.1 uncultured Saprospiraceae bacterium | reverse complement strand
AAACATATAAGTTGGGAAAGCTTGAACGTTTTTTGCTTACGCCAATAAAATATTCTGATTTCATAATCGGTGATTTTAGGAGGAATGAATTTTTATTTCCTAGTTTAAAATAATCGCTTTTCCCAATCGCGCTTTCCCTTGAATTTGCACTCTATTGTTTTCCTTGCTGTAAAGGTGAAGCTCACCACCATTTTCCGAAGCCTGCCAGGCATGCAAATATCCTTTGCCTTTCTGCGCTTGCCAATAAGGCATTAATTTGCAATGTGCAGAAACACAAACCTGGTCTTCCTCAATAGCCACTTGCGGGCAAAAAAATCGGGACACACAATCAAATCCATATTCCTGATCCCAACTGGTGATGATGATCCCGCGGCAATCCAACTGGAGAATTTTTTCAAAATCTGGCTGAAATGCGACCACTTCCCGACCCGATTCCAACTCTACCAAATAATCTTCAAAACCAAAATAACAATTTTTGATCTTTAGTCCCAAGGTTTTCTCTAATCTATTTTTTGTGGATTCTTCGCAAGGAGTCGTTTGTTGCGCTGGAAAATCCATGGCTATTTTTTCCCCTTCCAAAACAGAAGCCCGCAAGGGACCTGATTTTGATTGATAATGAATTTCCTTAAGTTGGAATTCTTTGTAGATGGAGTAGCTTGCGGCCATGGTAGCGTGCCCGCAGAGGTTCACTTCTGTGTTCATCGTAAACCAACGGATTTTAAAATCTTGATCCCCCAAATGTTTGACAAAAGCAGTCACCGGAAGTCCTGCCCGAGTAGCCACTTCCTGCATTTCCCGTTCCGACCAATCTTCTTTTAAATAATAAACGCCTGCGGGGTTTCCTTTGTATTTTTCATCTGCAAAGGCATCGACTCTGTGAATTATTTTTGTCATTATTGTTATTTTTGATTCTTACCTAAAACTTGGTAATTTGACTTTCCTATTTAGAAAACCTATTGGCCTTGTTCATCCATCCAAATCTGACAATTCAATACTCGTTCCCAGTTCCTTACATTTTATTCTAAGTTCTTGCTCCTCCAATAATTCCATTCGGTAACATCGAATAAGAAAATAATAAACCGAATCAATTAGTTCTCTCCGGCATGCCCTTAGCTCATTACTGGACATTCTACTTGGCGGCGCAGGAGGACCATCATTACCAAATTCGCATTTCCCCCGACAGATCCTACAATATTCCTGCACGACCGTTCCGTGAAAGTCTACCCATTCCTGCTGTCTATCTCGAATTTTATCAAAACGCTCATTGTACTCATCTATGGTTTTCAAGGATGCCTGAACTTCCTGCAACCAAAAATCAATATTTGCAAACTGCCCAACCACGTGATGTGCATAAGCCGTTGTAAACCTTTTCAGTTGATCTGAAATCAAACTTGCTTTTTCAATTGTATACATGATCTTTACTGGTTTATTTTAGCAAGGAAGAAAAAAAATTAAGAATAGGAAAAAAGGACAACAGCTCAGGAACAATTGACAATCAAAGACCTATAGATTAGCTGCATCTTTGATCTGTTAATTAAATAATTAGTATTCACTTCAAACTTAGAATCATGCGCTTTATAACACAAAAAATTCATTCTTACTTAGATTACCCAGTTGCTCTTGCCCTAATAGGTCTTCCATTTTTGCTCCACTTAGGAGCTTCAAATCCTATTGCGTTTTACCTTTCTCTGGTGGTCGGTATCGCTGCTTTAATTCTAACGATTTTGACCAATCATGAAACGGGAATAGTCCGAGTCATTCCATACAAAGTACATTTAATTGTTGATTTTTCCGTAGCTCTTCTTTTCCTGGCCGCTCCCTTTATTTTTGCTTTTGAAGGACTAGATGCTTATTTCTATTGGCTCAATGGTGCCGCCGTTTTGGTAGTCGTTTCTTTGCATAAATCAGAAAGCGTAGCATCTCCTAACTTATCTGTTTCTTCAAATTAATCCCAGATCTCTTATTCCCAAAAAAATTATCCTCAAGGCTTTTCCAAGTCTTGAGGATATTCCTTTTGTCGATTACATAAATCCCAACTGTTTCATCACGCTCACTCTATCAAAAACCTGCGTATGGCCACTAATCAAATTCTCTTTAAAATGATAGATGGTCATGCCAGTGGCTTTGATTGATTTTCCAGTGGGCGGATAGCCTCCAATACTTCCAAGATTGGTACCGGTCAATATCCAGTTGATGGCCACATGATTTTCTTCTGGAATGGCGGAGGTGATTTCAAAATGCATATCGGGGAAGGAATCGAAGGAGAATTTTAAGCGTTCTTTGAATTCGGAATGGGTCAAAGTTTTTCCTTCCCAAGGGTCGGTGGTGTCGAGGTGAATGGTGTAGGCTTTATGGACGAAATGTTCGACTTTATCGAAAGCTTGTTTGTTCCAGATTTCTTGCATGAATTCGCGGAGGAAGGCTTCTTTGTTCATTGGTTTTTTTTGGTGTTACTATTAGTAACAAGAGATAAAGTTACAATTTATTCCTTCTAATATAACTCTTGATCCTACATCATACAGCATAAGGTTTTCATCTTGAATGGTATATTTAAACGTTTTTCGAGGCCCCCATTCTTCTTTTAGTAATCTAAAATTGGTACTGACTATAGGTTCTGGAGGACGATATCCGACACCCGGTCTTGGGCTTTTGGTAATGATTTCTTTCGATGTTACTTTTATAATCTCCAAGTTATTAGAAATCTTTAAATCCGGAGAATATACTTTCAATGACTTATCGGCTTTAATTTCAATAAATAAAACATTCCCATCAAGATTGGCTTTCCACTTCCCTGTTATTTTTTCAATTTTTATCGGGAATTTAAACCAGATAAAAAAACCAATCAGTAGTAGAATTGGGATTAGATAGTATTTATTCATTTTCATTTTTCTGGATTTAAGGCGCTCGATACCTGATGTAACGAATAGAAAAAAATCCTCAATCTTGAGAAGACCATTCTTTGCTTAAGATACTATAAGCTGTGGTATAACCATAATACGATTGATAGCGCAATCCAAAGCCGAATACCTTGTCTTCTTCATACCAATATCGAGTTCCCAAATTAGTCCACCTTGGAATACGTCGATTGAGTTTTCTACTAAGTTCCGATAGTGTTTCTGGGTAAACACCAAATTGGTCTTTATAAGTTTCCAAAGATTCAATTATTATTTCGGACTTTTCAAAGGTACTTTCCATTTGCCAATTTCTCACTGGATCTGAGATAGCCCAAATAAATAGCAATTGAATTATTGGTACAATAAAATACCGTTTAATTCGAATCTGGCGTTGGTAGTCAATAATTGTAGCGAGGACCAAGCCAATAGTTAATAGGATTAGAAGTCCGACTACAAAATCAGTTACTCCCAATATAAAATCCCAAGTAAAAGAGAAATTCCAAACATAGAAAGTCAAAAATAGGAAAGACAAAATTCCGAAATAGCTTAACTTGTTTTTTGTTTTCAATGGATGTTTTATTTTTTTTGGAAAGGATACTCGTTTCGATCAGTTTTATTATTGACAAACACTCCCTCTATTCAAATCTAATATTTCGTCTAATTCAAATTCATTAAACCGATCAATCAATCCACTTGATCCATGTTCCATTTTAAACTTCAACTCTTCCTGATACAAAGGAATAACAGATAATAAATGGATGTCGCCTTTCTCTTGTGCTATTTTCGTAAAAGAATCTGGAAGCGTAATAGAGGAAATCAAAACAGAGGCACTAAAATTTGTTCCGGGAAAACATTCCTCCTCTTCTAGACTCCATGCAATCGTGTGGCCAAAGCCCATCCATGTGTTTTGATCGTGTGGGATACTCGCGATACTCTTTAGATGATTGACGGGCCACATTTCTTCTGCTGCCCTTAGCTCTGAATTTCCAAAACTCCAATCCATCGGTAACAACATTACGACTTCTTTATACTGATCCTTCTCTTGCCCTTCTGGAACCTGCATTGGGTATCTACTCATTCCACAAGTCATTAAAATCGTATAAGGTCGATACTTCTTATTTGGTTTTATCCAATAAACATCAATATGATTATCTCCTTCTAAAGTATCTTCCTCATGAAAAACGATAATTTCTCCATCTTCAAAAAATTGATCCAGATGCGAATCAATAATTTCAATGGTTTCTAAGTATTCGGCTCTATATGACATTAGGTTAAATAGATTTTCTTGTTACTACTATTCTTTTCGATAAGTGCAATTCCCAGTTTTACACTACCTAAAAATAACAATTAAAATTTAAATACCTTAGCCGCCTTAATAACAAAGCGCCAAAATCATTTTGGCCGCTGCACCAAACGATACAGCGGCCAAAAAGCGCATCAAAAATACCACAATGATGGCAATAAACACTCCACCAAACTTATCAATCTAACTTCACCACCCGACCATTGATAAGCTGCCCCTTTCCTTCTACTCTTACAATCAAAATACCAGTTGGCAAATCAGACAAATCGGAAATCAATTTTTTATTAAGTCCAGCCCTAAAGTTTTCTTCTATTGTTTTCAATAATTTACCACTGGCATCATACACCTTAATCGTACCAGAGGAAGATTGATCCATATAAAAAACGAGATGAAGTTCTTTCGAAATAGGATTCGGGTAAGACCTCAAATTGGATGACTTGACAATCGTTTTGGTTTTGGTAAAACCAATGTCAAACGACACAGGAGTCAAGGCTCCATTTTCCTGAAAGAACTGGTTGGCAAGAATTTCATCCTCCAAATTGATGACCTCGCTTAAATTAACAATCGGTCTTTTGGCTTTTAGTTTTAAGGTAAAAATGGATTGGCCATCTTTCAAGTTAATGCTTTTCAGATTTTCATCCGACCAAGACATCCGAACTTGATCTTTAAAGGTGAGGTTAAAGTTTTCGCTAGATAGTCCATCCAGGTCATCATTTTTCACTTCCAATACCTCTAGGTCATCCGAGGAAAGAAAAAGGCCCATTTGTCCGGCAATAATTGTTTCAAAATCTTTGACCTTAAAAGAGAGTTCAAACTCTTCATCAGCGTCAATTTGTGCAGTAGGAATATCCATCTTTAATTTAAGCGGAGACAATCGGGCCATAGAATTGGAGCCATTGACATCTCCTAATTTCACCCCATCAAAACCATTTTCCATTCCACCATTTACCATGGTAAAAGCATAAGTGTCGTCCATAAATTGACCAGATGCAATAGCAAATGGATTGGTATTAAAATCTGGATGACTAAGGATGTGTTCTGGTACAAACCTCCAGGGAGCATCTGCATCAGGAAAAGATTCCTCTGCATAGAGAATAAGCTTTTTGATCTCTTTTACATCCAATGCATCAAGGTTTCCAGATTGATTGACATCTGCGGCAATATGTTTGTATCCAGTAGAAAATAAAGGATCTCCTTGAAGATGTTTTTCTAACAAAACCACATCAAAAATATTAACGCCATCTTGCCATTCTGCATAACTGTAAACGCCAGAAGTACTCGCAGCAGGAATTTCTACGCTAGCAGTAACCGTTGGATTGGTATTGAAAAAAGTATTGGTAAAATTACCCGTGGCGTCTGTTTGGTGTTCCATGTATAAACCGATGGTGGGGTCGAAATTTATTCGGAGATTCACACCATTCAAGGGAGTGCCCGTTCCTTCAAATTCTACAAAGTCATTGAGGTTGCCACATTTTGCGGTGCTTAGGTGGTTGACTCGATAATTGTCGTAATACCAATTGGATCGGGTGTTTTGTCCTGGGGTAAAGGCTGATCTGCACGCATCAGTATAGTAAGCCATATAATTATCCATTTGAGGAGTAATCGGATCATTAT
>CALLVY010000178.1 GCA_938015925.1 uncultured Saprospiraceae bacterium | reverse complement strand
ATTTTCATTTCCACTTTGATCCTGTTTGGTTGTATCCTTAGATAAAATTATCCGAATACCATTCAAATATTTATGTGATCTTGTACAATCGTCAAGTTCTGTTATTTCCGGATGTTTGAATAATTCTTCTGCTAATTTTTTAGCTTCGCTTCTACTTTTAGAAGAGGTAAAACATCCAAGGATTAAAAGTAACAATACTGGAACAATTCCTCTTTTCATTCTTTTTATTTTTCCTTAGTATTTCGATATTTATTAAGACTTCCCGTCGACAGTCATCGTTCATTCGCTCAGTAAATTGTCAGAGCTTCCCGTAAGCTTGTGCGGCTCCCTCACTTCTAGCGCTGTTGCACTTGACTCTGCGGGATCGCTCAGTCATTCTTCGAGATCACTCAAGCATCCCCAACATCCCCATCCGCCTGCAAAAACAAAGCCTTCGCCAAAATAACATACAAAGTCTCATCATCCTGTATCGGAGAATGTACCTTCTTGCTTTTTTTCATCGGCTGGATATCCGGCAAAAGATTAACATGTTGCTGGCTTCCAGCGACCTGGGCAAATCCACTGCCCAGGTTGATTCGATAGGTATTTTTCTGGCCTTTGATGATTAGATAATTCTTTTCAAATTCGGAAGTCAGTCCTAAACTTGGTGCTATCATTTCGATGACTTGCTTTCTGATTTTTGCGGAGGCATTGTCGGAGAAATGGCCTTTGTGAAAATCTTCGCGATAGCATTTTTGATCTTCTGTTTTTAAAGAAAGTTCTGGATCATTGGCAATACTAGTCGTGGCGATAAACAAGTCGATGTCTCGGCAAAGTTCGGACAAGGTTTTTTTAGGTACCTTTTCGAAAGGGATGGATTCTTCTTTTTTCTTGGTGTTTAGTTTCAAGGAATTTCCGGAGGTGAAGTAAATCTCTTTTGTTGGGATGGCAAAATCTCGGGTATTGTAATCACACTTTAGGTGAACCGTCATTTGAAGGGCTTTGATGTACTTTCTTGGCCAACTATCGCCTTCGTGCTCATAAGTAAAAGTCCAGGCGGCCGAATTGGCTAAGGCCATTAATTTTCTGGAAACCAAAAAGTGGTGACTAAACCTTTCCGATCTTGTTTGTTGCATTTCTTTATCCGAAAAAGGATAATGTTCCCGGTAGGCTTGCCGAAGGGGTTGATTGATTTTTTGCTGGTAAATATAATCTTGCCAGGCTTTTATTTCCTCTGTAGTGGATTCGATAGGATGCCACAGACTTAGGATATCCTCTTTCCCAATGCGGACTTCCTTCCCTTGATGATCTACGCATTGCCCTTCCAAAGTCATAAAGGTATTGCTCTGTGTTTCATTAGACCAAATCATGTGAAGAAGATAAGGTTGAATCAAAGGATGTTCGTAAATATTTTCTAACCAAAAAGGATACTCCCATTTTCGATCAAAGAGCCAGTAGGTTTTTACGCGGTCTCGAAGTTGTTTGAAAATACCATTGATGCGCTTGAACTCTGCGGCTACTTCTTTTTCTTGTGTCCGGTAATCTTGTTTGATAAAACCAGGTGTTCCAGAAACGACTTTATCTTTTACAATCCACTTCTTGGTCAATTTATTATTTTTGATAAAATAACACACACTGACTTGATCATCAATTTTTACGATCCTTTCCTTCTTAGAAAAATCGAAACGCGGAATGGTACTATCCGCCAACTGCTCAGGATCACCACTGGTGGAATCCATAAATTTCTCCAATGCCTTATCGATGGCTTTGATAAATCTTTGATACTTGCTTTTGTTTCGCATGAGATTCATCATCCCAAAGGCGGTATTGTTGCCAGAGCTGGCAAGGGCATTTAAGCCAAGATTTCCAATCGCTGCGGACTTGGGGCCAACGCCCGGAATCTTTACATAGGTAGCCTCGACAATGGATTTTATAATAGACAGAGAAGCTTCATTAGCGTTGGTGGAACAAGACCAAAGGATTCCTTTGATCGTCGTTCTATAATTGTCTAAATACCAAAAGGATTCTTTCAGCGAAGCCGTCATCAAAACTCCCAGTTCTTTAAAATATTGCTCTTTCCCAAAAGTGGCTATCGCAGCATGGATTTCCTCCAACCATTTCTTATTGGGCTTTGTACTTCCCTTGCAATTCATCAATACATCCATCACGGGATACCAATTTTCCCGACTTCCCAATGTTCCGATATAATCGTCTTTAAACCATTTCCAAAGCGGATCATTTTTAAAACTAAGTTCCTCCTGTCCTTCTACACCATCCCCCGCACTTGCTAAGCGCGGTGCCTTTTTATCCTGATAATCAATATTTTTTATTAAAGTAGAGCTATATAAATCAGTATCATATCGAGGCAGGTATTCTTCTTTGTACCAGATAAATTGTTCATAGTTGAGCAATGCCATGGAACATCGATAATAAGTTTGATCTTTATTGTTTTGATTAGAAGGTTCTTTTTTATGAATTAGGATGGGTACGAATTGATAGCCCAATTCTTTCCAACGCAATTCCTCATTGAGCTCCAGCATGATATCACTTGTAAATTCCCGATCCTCTCCGTCCAGGTTCATGGTCGCCAATTTCTGACTATTGGTTACATACTGAACATATTTAACCACCCCTTTTAAGGAACTTGGAAATAATTTATTGAGTAGAACGACCAGCTGATTTAGTATTCGCTCTCCTTGCTTCTTATCTTGTAGATTTAGGTTCATCCAGCCATAATCAAAACTCACCTCTCCATAGAGTCCATTGTATTTTTCCAGAGTGACAGACTTTTCAATTTCATTGGTAATATTTCTCTGGGCATCCTTTATTAAATCAAAGGCAGTTTGGAAAACGCTAATGTCATGATGAAAATGGATACAACTCAGTAACTTGCTTTCAAACAACTCCACCATTTTACCGTCAACAATTTCATGTTCAAAAGCATAGCGAAATAAAGGAGTAAGCAGTTCATTGAATACTAAAATAGGATTAGACTTAAAATCTTGTTTGAGTAAAGTCTGCAATTGTTCCGAAGTCAAATTGGCTTCCGAGACCATTTTTTTGGCCAATTCTTTCTGGATTTTTTGGACCTCCTTTCTAAGGTGAGTATTTCCGAGTTGATAGATATGATAATCCAATACTTCGAATTTATTGGATGCATATTTATCTAAAAAGGCCAACACTCCCGGAAAATTCTTTAGGGATAAATAGCGACGTTTTTTATATTCCGTAGTTTTAAAAACGATCGATATTGGAATTTGCAGAATGGTATCGGAATAATCCTTAATTATTTTTTTTCGGACTTCCAATTCGGCGGGGGTATAGCGTTTTTCCAAAACTTTGTCCCTATGGCTTTCCAGCAATGCTAAAGCAGCCGAAGTGTATTCGGTCTTTTTCATAGAACCGACAAGCAAACTATTGTTAAAGACATATAATTTATCCTCAAAATCTTGCTCGGCAATATAGCCCGTGACCGACTCTAGTATCCCAGCATATTCTGGCCTCAAAAGCCGTTTAAGAATCGAAGGCATTTCAGACAGATAACTGATGTGCGGATCTCTTTGATCATAAATGGCATGATAGGCTTTTAGTATCCCATCTCCAGTCATTAGCGTTTCCCAGTGGCTTTTATCTTCTTTTAGAAAAAGCATCATTGTATGGTTTAACCTTCTTAGGCTATCCTTGAGTGCATAGGTATCACCTCCTCCGTCCATCAGATGATCAAACAGCAAGCGGAATCTTTTATTATCGGGATATTTTGCGGCCAAATAGAGGATGGCATGTTGATTGAAATAATGATCATAGGCTTGTTCTGGCTGGCGCTCCAAAAATCGCTTTTGGCGTTCATCGTTTTTATAAAATTCGATGCAGGAATTTAAAAAAGAATGAACAAAGGTATCTAGGCGCTCTCCATTGGCATTGAACCAATCAAATAGAATGTCCTTTAATGCGATGTTTCCGCTTTGGATTTCTTCAGGCGTCTTTTCCGTTCTTTGCAGTCTTTTCAATAATCGATCGAGTAATCCCATTTTAAATGCTTTTAAATTTAATGGCCTTTAGTTTATCCATTTTAAAAAAAGTAATCGTCGAATCTTTGCTCAATTGAATTGGCGCTTGCAGATCTTTGATGAGGGCTTTATCGATAATCGCGGTGATGTTTTGGTCTTGTATGGCTGCAAGCAAAAGATAGGTCAGACGTTCTTCATCATAATCGACCTTATAGGTATCTCGGTGTTCCAGAAAATAATTTACGATGCCATTTAATTGTGCCAAGGGGATCTCTTCGATGGAATGGTAACCGCTTTCTTTTAGTATTTGCAAGAGGTGTAGTTCTGCGGCTCTATCTACAAACTGATGTTTGGAAAAGAGTTCGAATACCAGATCCAGTAGATTGTCGTAATGATAGTGAGTGGTATTGGTGAGGTAGTTTTTCTCGAAGGTATTGGACTTTATGTATAGCTGCATATTTTTTGGCTTGTGGTAGTTAGAACGGCTCTTTTTTTTATTTATTTTTAATTTAAAAATGGTTCTGCCAAAACCATTACTACATGAGCAAAAATATGGGCCAGGAATGCACTTTCCAGTCCTTTTTTCCAGTACAGCCAGCCGAAGATAATTCCACCAATCGAATTTCCAATTAGGATATAAGACAGCAAACTAGTTGTTGGATTTCCAACCGCCTGGAAAGCAATCGGAAAATGTCCCAGGGCAAAAATAATGGCTGCGATTAGGATACCGATCCAATAGACCATCGGTTTTGTTCCGCCCAATATTTTGGAAGCAAGCCAAACGACCAAAGTCATTAAACCAAATCTCATTAAAATCTCTTCTGTTAAGCCTCCGTATAAGAATCTAGCAGCTAAGGATGGTTGTAAAGATTCTCCCAATTCTTTGAATTCTAATGGCAGGATTGGATAAAATGCAAGACCAACAAGGCTTAATAAAGCCCCTGCTATGATTCCTCCTAAAACGCCATACTTTAGGATTTCTAAAAGCTCGACCGGCTCTTTTCTTATGCCCAGCATTTTTTCAATTAGCGGCACTTTTAGGTTTACTTGCTGATAAAGGACTGTACCAATGACGACAAAGACGATTAGCATAATCGTCGGATTAATTAAGGTCAATAATTTTATTTACTGAGGAGTAAATTGGGCTTTTAAAATGGCTTCCGTTTCCGGAGGAAGAGGAATTTCCATAGTAAGAATCGAGAGAATACCTATAATACCAAGACTGGTCAATACTAGGCCTAATTTTAGTTTTCCGTTGTTCATATTTTTTCATTTGGGCGATGGCTTAATCTCACTAGCCAGCAAAGGAATAACACCTCTTCTTTATACCTCCAAAATAATAATAAATTTTAAAAGGCTCTAATTTCTTTTCCAATATTCTTCCTACCTATTGTGCCAACATCCCAAAAACTTCTTTCCAAGGATCTCTTTCCAAAATAGTATAAAAGAAAAAAGCGCCCAACCAAGCATGGTAAATCCCCAGGACGATCAAATTCCTTTCTCGCAAATACAAAGTGGTATAAACAAGCGCTAAAACAAAGGTGCCAACAATCAATAAATAATGCGGATAATGAACGACTGCAAAAATAATCGCCGTGAGCAAAACAATCAAGATCTCAGGAATTTTAAGGCCTTCCATATCTTTTAAATTCCGCGCCAATAAACCTACAATTACAAACTGCTGAATGATCCCCCAAATGGGATACAATAACAACACAGGCAATATCGACCAGCTTAAAACATTGGTCCCCATTCGATTTCCCATAAAGATAAAGCCCGCTATAAAAAGCATTGCAATGGGCAGTAATTCTAGAAAGGTTTTAGTGAAATGTTTTTTAGACAAACCCCAATATTTTAAAATTCCTTTATTCTTTTGGGAGCGATAGAGGATATAGGCCATCCAGAATAAACAGGCGGAGGTGATGTATAGGAATCGTTGGTTGAGTAAATCCATGAGGAGGAATTTACCAAAGCCGGTGAGGGTGACGGCTAGGACTTCGAAGATTCTGGTTTTGTTTTTTATTTTCATTTTATTCCGAATAATACCTAAGCAACAATTTATCGCCAATCACAATCGACTCAAAAGAATACACATGTTCTGGCTTCAGATAAATTCTTTGAAGCCGTCTCCCCCATTTATCTTTCTCGACTACGATTTGAGGCGCTTCATAATACG
>CALLVY010000177.1 GCA_938015925.1 uncultured Saprospiraceae bacterium | reverse complement strand
TCGTTCCTCGTGAACCTCCTATGTCGGTTTCTTCACTTTGAGTATTAGTGCGGCAGAGCCTTATGAACCTCCGTTGTCGGTTTGTCATACTCAACCCAGTGGGATCGTTCACTCATTCGCCTTAATAGCCCGGCTATTAGGTTGTGGGCGTTCATTGATTGCAGAAAAAATTACTTGCGTGAACCTCCTTTGTCGGTTTCTGCATTTTTAGCTCATAAAACCATTTTCGAATAAAGTCTACTGAGTAAGTTAGTTGGACAAAATAAATAATAAAGGACCTCCTCTCTTATGGCATCAATTAATCAGGAGCCTTGATATAAAAAAATCCCGATTCCTGAATAAATTCAAAAATCGGGACAAACAAATAATTTCTATTTAACCTTACTAAACAAAACTAGGGCACTAATACCTCTTTAACCACATGCACTACTCCATTCGCTCCTTGCACATCTGTCAAAATAATATCAACAGATTGATTGCTCGTTGTACTTAATTTTGGAGTACCAGTCAAATCTACCGTCATCGTCCCACCCAAAGTTGTGATGGTCTGACCATTGTTCAATTCATCCGACTGCACATTGGCAGCATTCACTACGTGGTAGGTCAAAACAGCTTCCAAAGTTGCGACTGGAATATCAGCTAAAACATTCCAATCTGTATTGCTATCCAATAAGTTTTGGAAAGCTTCATTGGTTGGAGCGAAGACCGTAAAAGGACCATCGCCAGATAAAATAGCGACGTAATCAGTAGTCAAATCATCTCTGGTCAAAGCAGCTACCAAAGTAGAAAAAAGTGGATTGTTCAATGCTAAATCAACAACGCTTGGCGGCATCATTACTTCGTTGATAATGTGTACCGTACCATTAGTTGTTGTAATATCGGTTTGTTCTGGTGTAGCAGATCCATTGAACTTTACACCACCCGTCACATCCACTTGCAAAACGATCTGTTCATCGTTTGGTCCAGCAGCCAAACTAGTTACATAAGAATCCGTAAGTTCAGCAGCTTCGATGTCCGCAGCCAGTACGTGAAACTTTAAAACATTCGCCAAAGTCGTATTGTCAATATCGCTCAACGCATCCCAATCATCATTAGAATCGAGTAGCGTCTGAAAGGCCGCATTGGTTGGTGCAAATACTGTAAAAGGACCTGTTCCTTCCAGCGTACTTACCAAATCCGCTTGGGTAAGTGCATCCACTAAAGTGCTAAGATTTTCTGCCCCAACTGCTGTTTCCACAATGTTCAACGGAAGCGGAGTAACGATCGGTTCTTCGTCTTCTCCGCAAGAGGTAAAGAGCGTAAAATTAAATACTAAGAGTCCGTAAATTAGAAATTTTAGATTTTGCATTGATTATGATTTTTGTTAAAATAAATTAGTTGCGAGGGAAACAGGGCATTTCTTTTCTGGTTTACCTAGTAGCCGACAAAGTCAAACATAGCGCAAAAAAGGAGAAGAAATAATTGATCATTTTTTGATTTTTTTAGACTACTATTTTTGCATTTTTTTCTAGAAGATGGGATACAAAAAACCATCCTTAGACAATAGGATTGTCCAAGGATGGTTTTGTATTTTCGTTTATTGATTAAGAAGATTATTATTAGGTAAGGAGGTGATTTGTAAAAATATAGTTCCACAAAGTAATGACCAAAATACTATCAACGAAGGTCTTTGTAAATGTTTATTGGCAATTCTTTTTTAATTTTTTCTGACAGCAAATTACCTGATTCTTTTCGATGTTCCATTTATTTCACCTCAAGATTTTTGAACATAGAAATAGCCCGGTTCTCTTTTTTTTTAAACCGCCAACCTAAAAAGAGAAAGTATAAAAAGAACGGTCCATAAAAAAGTTCGCAGCCAATTATTTTTCACCAAAGCCAAGAGTATTTTTTTATCAAGTTCTTTTTGAGCAATAGCATTATGCAGCGGAACGAATTGTAGAAAAGTAATGCCCCACAATATACCGATGATCAAAAGACTAAGGATAGAATACCAAGAAATAAATCCATACAATTGAAAGACCGCTAGTCCCAATTGTCCTGCCATCAATGGCAAAACAACATAACTTATTCGCTGGGTATAAAGTCGATGCCAAGCGAGTAAATCATCATTGGAATAGTATAAAAAACTTGGATAAACAACCAACTGTACCATCCATATAAGGATCAGTAAACCAAAGTCAAAAAGCAGACGAATAATGAGTAGCTCCATAAATTGCATAGCCTTAATCGCCCGTTAATTTCCAATGGTGTTCGGTATGAACTTTTCTGAGAATTAAGAAAAAAGGAATCCACCAGATAAAATCGTTGGTAAAAAGGGTATAGATAAATTCGAAGGGTACAATGCCTTGGACATAATTGAAAACAAAACCTATCGGCCCAAAAATCTTTCCCAAAAAACCAACCGCTACAATCGGCCAATGCCTCACGGCATCATAAGAAGCCCACCAATATCCTAGTCCATAAACACCGATCACCATGCCCATCCCCTGCCATACCATGGGATGATTTAAAGGCTCCATGCCTACTAAGTTGAAAAAATGATTGGGAAAAAGAATGCCCCATGCTCCCCAAATTAAATTGTAAACAGCAGCGAGCCGTAAAGTGGTTTTCATATAAATTATTTCGTTTAAAAACGCAGCGGTTGATCTGGTAGTAGATGCTGCTATTAGCCTCAATACTTTTACCTTTTAGAAACTATAATTGGGCTGTTGATCGCCTTTACTGATCTTAGCATAATTCTTTTTGATGCTATTGATCAACCAGTCTTTCATCGTATCTTCTCGTAACTGATGTTTATTTTTCATCGCTTGATGCACCGTT
>CALLVY010000176.1 GCA_938015925.1 uncultured Saprospiraceae bacterium | reverse complement strand
TGCAGACGCGGACAGGGCGATTGTCAGAAAGAAAACTAGGAACAGTAGTTTGGTGATTCCGTTCTTCAAGACTATCTTAGTTTAAATTTATTAATAAGATGTTAAAATTCACCGCAAAGATATAAAGGTTTTCCATTTATTCTTAAGGTGAAAAAGCTATTTTAAAAGACTAATTTTATTTAGATTTTGTCTAAATAAAATCATTTTCTTCTTTTATCCCTTCCTTTTCCTCTTCAGATCAAATCCTTTTGTGACCAGCCTTCCCAAATAATCACTTAGATTTTCTCTTCCAAGAGCATTTCTCTCTCTACTCGGTCGCTTTTTTAGCTAAAAAAGCTAGTAAAATGGTATTTAACGCAAGTGTCCGCTCTTTGTCCGCTTCCCAAAAGTTCTAAATAAGCAAAGGCTACTACTTTCGTGAAACTCAAACAAATACGCAAAATAAGCGAAGATCATTGATCTCCAAATGCTAAGAATCTTCGCATCTACTTCAACATACGAGAGAATTGAATCACCCAAACATCAAGATCACGAGCTTATCATAAGGTCAGATTTCACCAACAAGACACTATGTTTAATAATATTCTTTTGGCGGTCGACCTAGGTAAAGCACCAGAAAAAGCTTATCACTATGCTAGAGGTCTAGCTAGTCAACTCGGAGGGAAACTCCAGCTGACCTATGTTTTTCATCCCAAACAACTAAAAGGATGGCTCCGTTCGAGCAAAAAACCAGAAGACCTCAAAACCTATTTTGAAAATCGTCTCCAGCTCTTAAACCCCTTAAAAAACAAAAATGCTACCTTATCAAAAGCCGATCTAATTCCCAAAAAAGTCATTCAGGGCTTTCCGGAAGAGGAACTGCTTCATTTCATCCAGGAAGAAGAGATTGAATTGATCCTCTTGAATATCGATGCTTTTAGTTATCCGTTCAACGAGGATTTTGGTAAGGTAGTTTCAACGATTTCGACAGACTCGGCCTGTCCGGTTCTTTTATTACCTCCAAATATCCTTTTTACAGGCTTTGAAAAAATTCTATTTGTTGTTGATTGGGAATACCTCCATTACAATCAACTGGAGTATATGGTTGGATTGGCCTATCTATTTAATGCTGAAATCCACCTACTTCATGTATTGGAGTATGAGTCGTCAGCTGATTTGGAGAAGAGTATTGTAGAAAATTTGGAAAATTTAGCGCCAGGGCTAGGCATTAGTTACAAATGGGTGGCTCCGCAAATGATCCTGAAAGGTATTAATGATTATCTCCGCCAGGAAAATATCCAATTGATCAATTTCATTTCCTCTAATCGCTTTTTTTGGGGAAATTTTTTAAAAAATCAAATGAAGCGTCCTTATCAATTACAAAAGGATCTTCCCATTTTGATCAACTATTTTGATGGAGCATGACTTGCTTCGCGTTCTAATGCCATCTCTTTTTTCCATCTCCAATAGCCTAAAGCAGCAATCACCGTATAAACCACAAAAAGAAGCGCAAACAAATAAGCCTCCCTCGTCAAATAAAGATAAACATACAAGGCATCAATGACGATCCAATACAACCAATTCTCTAGTTTTCTTTGTACTACCATAAAGGTAGCAGCCATCGAAAAAACAGTCGTAAAAGCATCCAGATAGGTCGCTGCGGCTGGAGTATATTCATCAAATAAATACCCAAACAATAAGCCAAGCACCAGCCCAATTCCTATTATCCCCAAGTGCTCTTGCAGACTAAGTCGCGTTATCGCCAATTGCTCTTCCTTCTCCCCTTTCGTCCACTGATACCAACCAATCGCCCCCATTACAATATAAAAAACCTGTAAAAAGGCATCTAGGTACAAGCCAAAAATAACGCCCACTGCATAAGCCCAAAAAGTCGCACTGATGATTCCCCAAAACCAGCACCAGCTATTGTTTCGAGCTGCGAGTACGACATAAATCACTCCCGTAATTACCGCCAATAATTCAGAGATATAAAAAAAACCTTCATTTTCAAGTGCTTGTAAAAAAGCTTCCCAAAGAGAAATGGATTCCATATTTTAATTTGCGGTCGGATTAATAAATGTCGTTCTTGGACAAATCCCGTGGTCAATCAAAAAGAAGAAAAAACGCTTATTTCGGCAAGCTCAATACATGCCTTACAGTCACTTGTTTCGGCAAGCTCAATACAAGTTTTTGTTCTTCTTTTTGGTTGACTCACACACGGGATTTGTCTGAAAACCATAAATGTTGATACTGCCTAAAAGATAGCTACAATTTGGCAGCTAAGTTTCTTACTTTTGTCACAAACTTATCGACATGAAATTCAAAGGTACTGATACCTACGTAGCTACGCAAGAATTACAAGTAGCTGTAAATGCTTCCATCCATTTAGAGAAACCGCTTTTGATAAAAGGGGAACCGGGAACTGGAAAAACTTTATTGGCGCATGAGATTGCTCGAGCCTTGAAAAAGCCAATCATCACCTGGCACATCAAATCGACTACTTTGGCTCAACAGGGCTTGTATGAATACGATGCGGTATCTCGTTTGAGGGATTCTCAATTGGGCAATGCGGAAGTGGAAGACATTGCCAATTATATCAAAAAAGGAAAACTCTGGCAAGCTTTTGATACAGAGGAATCGGTGGTCTTATTGATTGATGAAATAGACAAGGCAGATATTGAATTCCCCAATGACTTACTCCTTGAATTGGACAAGATGGAGTTTTTCGTTTACGAGTTGCAAAAAACGATTAAAGCCAAAAAACGTCCCATCGTTATCATCACCTCCAATAATGAAAAAGAATTGCCGGATGCCTTTTTGCGCCGCTGTTTGTTTCACTATATCCGCTTTCCCGAGAAGGAAACCATGCAAGCGATTATCGACGTTCACTATCCTGGATTAGAACAGGAATTGGTGCAACAATCGATGCGTCTTTTTTATGAACTGAGAGATATCCGAGGAGTTAAGAAAAAACCTTCTACCAGTGAATTGATCGACTGGATGAAATTATTGTTGATGGAAAAAATCCAGGCGGGTGATTTGGAAAATATTGACTTGACGGCCGAATTGCCGCCGCATCTTGGTTCTTTGATTAAGAATGAGCAGGATTTGGATTTGATGCGAGAAATGTTGAAACGTGGAAAACGGTTTTAATCGGTATTCGGTTTGCGGTATTTGAAAACCGCAAACCGAACATCTCCTTTATAAAGTCTTATTGAAAAACTTGAACGGCGCTCCCATTATTTGCAATGATCAGCATTGGTTTTTCACTCGCCGCATTCAATAGCGCAATCGCTCGAGCATCTCGATTGGCGAGCAAGCCCGTTTCGGGCAAAGGCATCGGCCGATAATCCATCGCTTCGCTACCCAATAGAATTTGTCCCGTCCCTGCATCAGAGCGTGTTGTTTCTATTTCGCGGTGATAGAAATTTCCGGCGAGTAAAATATCCTGATGGCCATCGCCATTCCAATCTCTAACCACAAAGCCATTCACGGGAGCAATCTGAGCTTCCATCGGTAAGGGACTTATTTTATAAACACCATTATCATTCATTAAGCGAACCGATTCAAAAAGTTGGGCTTGATGAGAAACGGCTCCCTTGATTCGATCTCCCAATACCTCTTCCAAGGTGGCTTTAGAAAAAGATTCATAGTTTACAAATTCCGATTTTACAAAAGGCAATTGTTGAGAAGAACACTCTCGTCCACGCACCGGATAGCAGACTCCATCCTGATCATAATACCCCAAATAAACATCATTGCTTCCATTCTCATCAAAATCTTTGATATAGACTTTAAAGGGTTCTTTGGGAGAGGCTTTATATTTGATATTCAAACCCAAATTACCACCAAGCAAATCCTGATCGCCATCGCCATCCAAATCCGCAGCGCTGATACAATTCCACCAGCCCGTGGTATTTTGCAAGCCATAATCCTCCGTCACCGATTTGAATTCATTTTTATTATTTTCAAAAAAGCTAATGGGCATCCACTCTCCTACCAAGACCAAATCTTGATCTTTATCCTTATCAATATCCATCCACAAAGCATCCGTCACCATTCCTACCTTGTGCAATTCGGGGGCTAATTCTTTGGTTTGATCTACAAATTTTCCGCCTTCATTTATCAACAAATAACTTTCCGGAACATAACCATATTTCCCTGGAACCTGACGACCACCAACAAACAAATCCTGATCGCCATCGCCATCAAAATCGGTAGCCGCAATAGCCGCACCACTTACCCGAATATTCGGCAACATGCCATTGCTCTTAGTAAAAACACCTTGGCCATTATTAAGGTACAAACGATCTTGAAGCTGCGGAGCATTGGGTGCAAATTCATTGCCGCCACTAGCGATATACAAATCCTGATCCCCATCGCCATCCGCATCAAAAAACAAAGCGCCACTATCTTCATGGGCTTGATCTTTTGCCAATGCCGGGCTTGCTTGTTGTTGAAAATTGCCATTGCTCTTTTGGAGAAATAAAGCACCAGCAAATCCTGCTGCGCCTCCAATAAAAACATCTTCGAGGCCATCTTTATTTACATCGCCTTTGGCCAAACAAGGCCCGAGATGAGACATTCGATGTGGCAAAAGTATTTCCTTGGCGAAATCATCATATTCATTTTCCTCGTGTTGAAAATTAAGTCCTTTGTCTTTACTTCGATCAGCGAGTAAAGGTTTGATTGTAGTTCTTTTTCCAGGAACTACTTCCGCTTCTACTTCTTTAAAAAGCAAGTTTTGATTGACCGAAACATTCTTCCGAATTTCCTTTGTTCCATTGGGCCAAAGCACCTCTACCTGGTCAACAGAAGTATGAATCCCTAAACCAAAATGTGCGGCGGCCTCACTACAAGACATAAACCCTTTGGTGGGAAAAATTTCTTGAAATTGCTTTTGACCATTGGCGTAAGTAATGTTCACTTTAGCACCGTAGCCTTTTTTATTTAGACCTTCTCCTGCCAACTTTATGCGGAGATAATTATTCAATTTTAATTCTGTTGCATTATTCCGAAATACGGAGGCCGCTTCGTCCATATTATTCAACAACAAATCCAAATCGCCATCATTATCAAGATCTGCATAAGCCGCTCCCTGCGACCAACCTGCATGATCAAAACCCCAGGGCTTCATCATTTTTTTAAAGGTCAAATCTCCTTGATTCCGATAGATGTAATTTTTAAAACGAACAGATGGCGCCAGGTTTAATAATTCCAGAGGATTTACTTCAGTGATTCCTTCTGCTGCTTTTTTCTGCCCATAGGCATTGGCTTTTTTAGTAAAATCATTATTCCGCATATCGCGACGAATGCCATTACTCACCATCAAATCGCGATAGCCGTCATTATCAAAATCGGCCAATAAAGGACTCCAACTCCAATCGGTATTGGACACTCCCGAAAGCTGAGCAATGTCACTGAAAGTACCATTGCCATTATTGAGTTGAAGGGTATTGAACATGTATTGATAGTGCTGCCCATTTTTTACACTTTGCCAAAAACGCAGTGGGTTCATACCACTCATATTGTTTTTCAATCGGGCATTATCGGCAGCCACCATATCGGCGGAAAAGATATCTGGAAAACCATCGTTATTGATATCTGCGATATCGGTTCCCATGCTAAAATTACTCATGTGCTTGAGACTTTCGTCTACAACATTCGTAAAGGTGCCATCGCGATTATTATGGTAAATAATATCGGGTTCCTCATAATCACAGGCGACATAGATATCGGGCCAGCCGTCTTGATCGAGATCGGCGATGGTGGCACTTAGCGAGTAGGTATAGTTGACTATTTTTGATTCATTGGTGACATCGGTGAAGGTAGCGTCACCATTATTTTTGTATAAGCGATCGGTATAGATATAATTTTTCTTGCCGGTCATCTCTTTTTTTAGTGCTTGAGAATTGGGCGGTTGATTACATACATAAAGGTCTAAGTCGCCGTCGTGGTCATAGTCAAAAAAGGTAGCTGCGATACTTAAGCCCGGATCATCCAATCCGTATTTTTTGGCGCTTTCCGTGAAAGTTGGAATTTGTCCTGGAGCGCCAGCATCGCCATTATTGATAAATAATCTATTGTGTCTTTTTTGGTAATCATCGAAGAGAAAATTACAAACATAGATATCCATCCAACCGTCTCCGTTGACGTCAGCCATACTTACTCCAGTAGACCATTGGTTTTGAATTTGAATTTTTGATTCGGTGGTAATGTCTTTGAATTTCAGATCGCCTTGATTGAGGTATAATTTTTCAGGAACCATATTTCCAGCGAAAAAAACATCTTCCAGGCCATCATTATTTACATCTCCCACGGCGACACCGCTCCCTTGGTATACGGCATCGTAGACAAAGAAATTGAGATTGACATCTTCGGTGATTTTGTTGTTAAAATCAATACCCGTTTGGTCTGCAGATAATTTTTCGAAAAGCTGAAGGGTTTCACTGTTTTTACTTTCTGTATTGACGGGATTTGCGTCGGGGCTACAAGCTGTAAAAACAAATAGGGCCGGAAGGGCGAATGCGAGAAATTTAAGAAGTTTGTCCATGGGTAAATTTTATAATCAACTAAGGAACATATAATTCAACGATAATGCCATAAACGATTATCAGCGAGCCTTTGCTAAATTAGCCTCCTACTTCCTCCCCTTTTTTCCTCTTCTTCCAGAAAAACAGTACTAAACCGTTTCCACCATAAAACCACATCTCCCCATAACTCCTTGCCCTGGCTTGAGTACCAACAGGCCCTCTTTGTTGTTAAAAGCATCAATATTGCAGGTCATCGGCTCCAAAGCGATACTTTCTCTGGAAGGTAAAATATATACTTGTAAAAAATTAAATTTCCCTTCTCCCAGTTCTTGCCAATAGCGGATTTGGTGCTGATCATTTTTCAATAATACGGTAGCACGTGGTGTCTCTTCTACAATCGAGAAGCCCGTATCAAAAGCCGTATCTCCGATGGTTTTAAATTCTTGAAAATCGGTATAAGGCGTTTTCACTCCAGTCGGAATCATAAACTCATCAACCTCAATGCGCTCGACTTTGGGCAATTGCATTTGCAGGTCATCGACGGTATTCCCCAACTTAAAATAAGGATGCCATCCCAGACCAACCGGGATGTCTACATTGCTAAAATTGTGCAATCCAAAGGACGCGTCAAAGGTTCCATTTTTACGAAAGTAAAAAGACAAACTAAAAGCAAAGGCAAAAGGATAAGCTGGATTGTCTCCAGTATACTCGTAACGCAAATGGATGTCTGCTTCATCATCTCCCAGTTCCACCGAATGAAGGGTCATCTCTACTTTACGACCAAATCCATGGATGGCATTTCCGGTGGAAGCACTATTAATTGGAAATTGATAAGAGACTCCACCATGTTCGTATTGTCCATTTTTTAAACGATTGGGAAAAGGATAAAGAACTGCACTTTTACTTTTGTAATTGGCGACCATTTCTTCTACTGTTTTGAAACCATCTACCACCGATACTCCGCCAATCGTTACCTCCTGCAAATGTCCGCCATGCTCCGCAATCACCGTCACACTATTTCCCTTCTCTCGGTCAAATACCCGAAAGCTTTCAAATTCTCCAAATTCTCCTTTTTCGTATTCGTACATATTCTTCTTTTTTAGCTATGCTTCGCTTTGCAATTAGAATTCCTATAAAATTTCGTCATCTAATCTTCCGATAATAATTTTAGCAAAACGCCATTGGTCCAACCAAAACCATCTTGCAATGGATATTCTCCTCCCCCGGCAGGTAAACTCAAATCTACTACATTGTATTTCTCCGTCAACTTACCCGTTTGTTTGTATACTTTTTCATTGAGATTAATCCAACGAGTTTTTATAGAATCTGCCAAAGCTACGGCATTATAATTTCTTAAGCCTTGGATAGTTATCCATTGAAGTGGCGCCCAACCATTGGGCGCGTCCCACTGTTGACCCGTTTCGACCGAGGAAGTCACCACTCCTCCAGCTTGTAAAAATTCTTTTTCGATAATTTGAGCCACTTGATCCGCTTGTTGTTGTGTACTCAAACCAAAGTAAAGTGGAAACATTCCAGCCAGACATCGCTTTTGACTTGCTTTTCTTTGTACATGATCATAGTCTACAAAGAATTCTTGACTGTTATCCCAGCAATAAAATTGGATGGCATCAAAGCGTTGTTGTCCTCTTTGCTGATAAAGCGTAGCTTGTTCGGTATCCCCTTCCAAGCCATACGCTTTGGCCAATACGGATTCCAGATGAAACAATAGCGCATTCAGGTCTACTGGAATTAAATCAGTCGTATGAATAGAAGCCAGGTATTGGCCATCTTTAAACCAACGACTACTAAAGTCCCAGCCAGATTCACAAGCGGCTCGAATATCACGATACACGTCTTGCGCTGGTCTTTGGATATCTTTGGCTAAGGCTACATCTTCGCGGTAAGACTCCGGACGAGGCAAGGGACGGTCATCCCAATAGCGATTGAGAATGGCTCCATTGCCCAAAAGCACTAAACGTCGATGCGTGGGTTGGCTTACAGAAAGACTGCTTAACCCTTCCATCCAAAACTGGTATTCTTTTTCGAGAGCAGGTAGGTATTTGATATAAATTTTTTCTCCTTTAGCTTCCGCCAAAGTTTTGATCATCAAGGAAAAAAAAGGAGCTTGAGAGCGACCTAAGAAATAGGTTCGATTGCCATTGGGAATATAGCCTTCTCTTTCGATCATGGAAGAAAAGTTGTCGGCCATATTTTCGATCATGTCGATCTTTCCTGCAGCCTGCAGACCAAGGATGGTAAAATAACTGTCCCAATAATAAATCTCCCCAAAACGCCCTCCCGGTACCACGTAAGGCTTGGGCAAAGAAAGAAGGGTGCTCCCTCCAAGCGTATCCGCCTGACGAGTTAGAATTGGCCAGAGCGCATTGATGTGATCTACCACACTACGAGCAGTATCGCTGGCAAACTCCGAGTCATACTTTACAGGTAGTTCAAAGTTATCTTTTACAAAACGAGCAAGACTAAAACCTGAAGTTTGTTTTTCTTTTTCATAGCGATTAATGATTTCATCTGTTGCATACCTGGGCGTGCAATCCACAAAGGTTTTAGAATCGGGAAATACTTCTCCCAATTGTACTGCCTGGAATAAATCGCCATACCGCTCTTCAGGGCTTAGATGTGCCTTATTCTCTTTGAGTTCCTCTGTTCCAGACTGATCGCCAGGCTTTGCCTCTCGACAGGCAACAGCTAACAATAGTGCAAGAAGTAGCAGTGGATTTCGAATAAACATATCCTGTTTTTCTTACAAAGAAAAGCAAAATATTCGATTTAAGGTTCCGAAGTTGTTTTAAAATAGATAGATGACTTTTGTCTTTTTTTTATATTTCCTAAAAACCATTAACACCGTTCACTGTCGTATACTTAAAACTGACTTTTTGGCTAGGATAAATATGCTTAAATGCCGATTGTACCATAAGGGTGCCTTCGTGAAACCCACAGAGGATCAATTTCAGTTTTCCAGGATAAGTATTGATGTCTCCAATCGCATACACTCCGGGGATATTGGTTCGATAATCGCTGGGATCTACTTCAATGGCGTTTTTATTTATACTCAAACCCCAATCTGCGATGGGCCCTAGTTTTGGGGAAAGACCAAAGAGTGGGACAAAATGATCGGTGGCTTTTACAACTTGCCCCAAGTCTTTTTGCTTGATCACTACATCGGTCAATTTCCCATTTCCTTCCAAGCCTACCGCCTGAGCTTCTGTTATTAATTTAATTTTTCCACTGCCCGCCAATTCCATGACCTTTTCGACAGAATCGGGTGCTCCGCGAAATTGAGTGCGGCGGTGCAATAAAGTTACTTCGCGTGCGACATCCGCCAGGAAAACCGTCCAATCCAAAGCTGAGTCTCCTCCACCTGCCAGGATTACTTTTTTATCGCGGTAGAGTTCTGGATCTTTAATGATGTACTCTACGCCTTTATCTTCAAAGCGAGCCAGGTTTTCAATCGGTGGCTTACGTGGCTCAAAACAGCCCAAGCCGCCAGCAATGGCAATCACCGGCGCTTTGATGGTCGTTCCTTTATTGGTCGTCAGTACAAATTGACCATCTGCATGTTTCTCGATTTCTTCCGCTCTTTCTCCCAAGGTAAAACCAGGTTTAAAAGGAGCGATTTGTTCCATCAAATTATCAATGAGTTTTCCCGCCAGGATAGATGGAAAACCGGGAATATCGTAGATCGGTTTTTTAGGATAAATTTCACTACACTGTCCTCCAGGTTGTGCTAGAGTATCTACCAAATGGCAACGCAATTTTAGCAAGCCAGCTTCAAAAACGGTAAATAGCCCGACTGGGCCGGCGCCGATGATAAGGATGTCAGTCTGAATCATTTCTTATTGTTTTATGCCCGATTGGGCGGTTGTTTTTTTTATGAAATTATTTTTCCTTGCGTACAAAATAGTTGGGATGCAAGCCACATTCTGTTCTCCCTTCGTCTTTCCACCGCCCGCTGCGACCTTCCCCTTTTTGGGTACAATGACTACAACCAATCGAGCCATAGCCTTGTTCCTGCAAAGGATGTGGAGGCAATTTATGGAAGGATAAATGGTATAAAAATTCTCCTTCGTCAATGTCAATCAAGGGATGAAATTTCAGGATATCTCCTTGCTGTTCAAATACCCGCAAACGCGATCGAAAAGTAGTTTGTTTACTCATCAATCCACTGATCCATACGCGATGCTGAGCGACGAAAGGTTCAAGCGGAACGACCTTATTGACACTACAGCACATCTTGGGATGATCGTTCCACCATTCCTGATCGCGTGTGATCCGATTCTCTTCTTCACTCGGCAATATATCCACCACTCTCAAATTGAAGTCCTCTGCCAATTGATGTCGATAGGCAATCGTCTCTGGAAAGTGGTAAGTTGTGTCAATAAAATGCACCGTCTGACTTGGTCGTATTTGACTAATCAAGTGCAAAAGGAATACGGATTTTGTACCAAAAGAAGAAGTATACAAAATTTCTTTCTCTGGAAAATACTCGTACAGTTTTTCCAAACGTTCCCGAAAATTCAGCGGGGTAAAAATTTCGTTTAATTCTTCTACCGTCAAGGAGCGGGCTTGGATGGCGGTTTGACTCATGATTGTTATTTTTGCGAGATGACGAGTGCTACTTTGTTGTTTTAGATTTTTTTCTAGAATTGAATTAAGTGCTTGGACAAAATAAGTCACTTACAGTTCGAATTTTTAAATAGCGAAAAAGGAACTTGGTAATAGCCAGAGACCGATAGCCATCCCGGATAGAATGCAATAGCATTTTAACCGAATCGGATTGCGAGCCTCTCGGCCTACGCCACTCTATCAACCGCACCTTTCCTATACATTGACCAAACAATGTCAAGCACTTGTCTCTTCTTCCACTAGGCTAGCCGTCAGCTCATTCAACTGATGGACTTTAGAGGCAAAATCGCCTTGCAGACGATCCCGTATTATTTTCAAATTTGCTATTAAATCGTTGATGTCTTCTGGCAAAACAGCCTCTAGTAATTGGCGCATTCTTTTCGCCAGTGTTGGAGATTGCCCATTGGTAGAAATTCCAATTTTCAAATGCCCTTTGGTGACGATGGAGCCTAGGTAAAAATCGCAGAGCGCCGGACTATCTGCCACATTGATCAATCGACGATGTGCTTTCGCTGCGCTTCGCACTTCCTGATTGAGTTCGGAAATATCGGTGGCGGCGATAATCAGATCATGGGCAACCACATCATTGGTTTCGAAAGGCCTTTGATGGATCACGATGTGGTAATCGCCTTTGGTCAAAAGATTTTTTACTTTATCAGAAATATCAGGAGCAACGATCGTGATCTTAGCTTGAGGGCTACTCTTGAGAATAAAGGACAATTTTTCAAAACCAACTTCTCCTGCACCTACGATCAGCAAGTGCAATTCATGTAGTTTAAAAAATACTGGATACAATGGATTTTTAGTCGACATATTAGCGATTGATTTTTGAGTTTTGAGATTCGATGGCTGCGGCCAATTGGAGTTCTGGATGCAAGGAAACTACTTCACCAAGAATAATAATTCCAGGTGTTCCTACTCCCTGGCGTTCTACTTCTGCTACGATATCCGATACTTTTCCTAAAGCCACTCTTTCTTTTTTGGTCGAGCCATTTTGCACCACCATTACTGGCAAATCGGCCTTCCCTGCCTCTTGAAATAACTTTACAATCTGTGGCAATTTTTTCATGCCCATCAGGATCACTACCGTTGCAGAAGACTGAGCTGCACGCTCTACATCTGCGGATAATTTCCCTTCTTTTGTCGTCCCTGTCATCACCCAAAAACTCTGATTCAATCCTCTGCGTGTCAAGGGCACTTCTTGCAATTCGGCCACCGCGATACAACTAGAAATCCCTGGCACTACGACCGTTTCAATATCAAATGCTCTGGCAAATTCCAATTCCTCCTGACCTCTCCCAAAGACAAAAGGATCGCCTCCTTTTAGTCGAACCACATGCCCATGCGTATAGGCCATTTGCACCATCAGCAGATTGATTTGCTCTTGTGCGTAAGCATGTTTTCCTGCGCGTTTTCCTACAAAAACCAATTTGGCCCAAGAAGGAGCTTCGTCCAATAATGCTTTGCTCGCCAAGGCATCATAAAGCACTACATCTGCGCGATGTAAAGCCTGAAGACCTTTGACGGTGATCAATTCTGGATCGCCAGGGCCCGCTCCTACTAGTGTTATTTTTGCTTGTTTTTTCATTTGTTTTTTATTTTTTTTTGGGAGGGACTTAATAATTGGATTTAAAAACTAGGCTTTGTAATAAGAGCCGACGACTAATTTGTCTTGGTCTCCTAAAGTTGAATTTCGGTAGTCAAAAACGCGTTCCAGAAAGCTTTGTGCTTCTTGGCCAAAGGCTTTGGCAAATTCAACATTTGGTTGATTCTTTTTCATTTGTAAAACCAAATCGGGGAAGGTCTTAGCAATACTTATTTTCTCCGTATCTACAAAATGAGTTTGAAAATCATCGATGATTCCTTTGTGGGTATTGCAACGCACATCTTCACTCAACAAGAGCCCTTTTGCACCAATCACCAAAGCGCTGTAAGTATGATAGACACTGTCACCTAAAGCATTTTTGGCCAAAGCCAAAGCAGACAATTCTAATTTTTCGCGCGCATCTTCCAAAATAATACTCACCAGATCTAAAGCCACACCAGCACACTCGCCTACTCCAATCGCTTGATGATACGCTTGCTCATTTCCCCAATCAATAAAATCCAAATCCAAAAGATTATCGGTCGCCGCCAAAGGCTTGAGGAAATCATAAAAAAAGCGCTTGCCCTTTTGCTGAACATAGTCATTAAAGTAAATCGGAGTCTCTAGATTTTCGTAATCATCCAACACCATCCGTAAAGCATCTGGAATTCTTTTGGTGGGTAACTTGATCACTTTTTCTGCAATAAAACCTTTCCCCTCCGGATCAACTCCGCCGCCCAAAACCACTTGCATCGCGGGCAATACTTTGCCTTCTTTTTTGATGGAACTTCCATGAAAGCCGATATTGGCGGCCATGTGTTGGCCACAGGCATTCATACAGCCGCTGATTTTTATATTGAGAGAGGAAGACGTTACGAGATGTGGGTATTCATTTCTCACCACTTCTTCGAGTGCCAAAGCTAATCCGGTGCTATTGGTCACCGCCAAATTGCAAGTATCTGTTCCTGGGCAAGCGGTGATGTCTGCGAGGCTATTGAAGCCGGGATCAGCCAATCCGATTTCGTAGAGTCGATTGAATAAAACGGGTAAATATTCGGGTCGAATAAAGCGCAGCAAGATTCCTTGATTGACGGTTATTCGCAAATCATCGGCTGCATATTTTTTGGCAATGCGAGCGAGTGCGCGAGCGTTTGGAGCGTCGATATCTCCCAGTTGAATTTTTAGCTGTGCTGCAAAAAAACCTTTTTGCTTTTGCTCAAATACATTCGCTAATAACCAATTTTCGTATTGAATTTGATTTAGCGGCGCTTCTGCTTCGATATTTATTTTTTCTGGAATGCTTGGGCCTTCCCATAGTTGAGCCTCAATTTCTATTGTCTGGGTAGGGAGTGATTTTCTTTCTTCTTTTACTAAATTTAAAAAAGCCTCCAATCCTATTTTTTTAAGTAAAAATTTCATCCGCGCTTTAAAGCGTTTTTCTCTTTCTCCATAGCGATCAAAAACGCGGATCGTCGCTTCCATAAAAGGAATGATTTCATTGGCCGGAATAAATTCAAAAGCGGTTTGGGCGACCATCGCCTGTGCACCGAGTCCACCTCCGATCACTAATTTGAATCCACGAATTTCTTGTTCCTCTATTTTTTGTATGCGAGGAATAAAGCCAAAATCATGAAAGTAAGTAAACGCAGAATCTTTATCGCTGGAGGAAAAAGCAGGTTTGATTTTTCGCCCCATGTCTTGGCAAATAGGATTGCGGAGAAAATATTCATAGACCGCATGTACATAAGGCGACACATCGAATAATTCGTCTGGATCAATTCCTGCATTGGCAGAAGCAGTTAGGTTTCGAACAGTATTGCCACAAGCTTCTCTGGCGGTCACGCCTACCTCGCTCAACTCGGCCCAGATACCCGGTGAATCGTCTAGCTTGACATAATGGTATTGGATGTTTTGTCGAGTAGTCAGATGGAGGTTTCCATTGGTGTATTTTTCTGACACGTCGGCCAGGCGTATTAGTTGCTCCGTAGAGATCCGACCGAAAGGGATTTTGGTGCGGAACATATGTACGCCTAATTGTCGTTGACCATAAACCCCGCGAGTCAGTCGATAGTGTTTGAATCGGTCTTCATCATATTTTCCTTGATGGAAAAGATGGATGTTCTTTTTCAGTTCGACAATATCAATCACCGCAGGATCACTTGTGTTCGATAGGTTTGTTTTTTTAGTCATGAGTCGGATATTTTTTTGGCTTATGGAGATCGAATGATCGCTTTAATTTTATTGATTTTGGGACATAAAAAAAGCTCTTTCGGAATGGCATACCGAAAGAGCTTGTAGAGATTTAATTTCTCTTATTCTCAGGTGTCTACGCCAATCGGGTATTGCTTGCAGCAACAGCAGCAAGGACAACAAGACATTTGATCAGCAGTTATTTTACTATTGGAATAATTCATAAAAAATTAAATTTCATTGGTAATTTCACAAAATTCACAAAAACAAAAAAGCCTTTCCAGAACAAATTCTGGAAAGGCTTTTCGATGCTATTTGATCGATAAGATCAAGCACATCATGGCATACCAGAATAGTTTTTTTCCTTACAACAACAGCAGCAACAACACATCATCATGTGCTGGTATTTATTACTGATATAAGAAATCTGGTTGGACATTAAATATCGTTTTACTAAAATTGAAATGTTTAACAAAAAGTATAATACAATATTATCTACAAAGATTTAAAGAAGCAAATGCCTTGGCAAACTTTATTGAAATTTTATTTTGTTTATTTATAAAAACCTGTAAAACAACTAGATAGAAGGATAAAAATAACAACATTCAAACAAACATTCCTATGTCAATAAATGGTCTTTATTGTTAAAATATAGCCCAACGGACAAAAAACAGGCTTTCGGCAGGGATATTGAAGCTTTACCATTAATGATAAATAAGAAGTATATCATAATTTTTGCGGGAGTTATTTTATTGCTAGTTGGCCTGATTAGTTGTGCCAAGCTACAGGGATCTCACGATCTCAATTTTGCAGGTTTAATGGTCAGTAATCGGAATGTCCCAACTCGGGTAGCTCCTGGTTCCTTTGCCTTTTATTCTTTCATCAAAAACTTATCCGCTCCAAGTACCGACGCGCTGCAAGGCGCGCTCCACGAAGAGGCCAAAAATTTCTTTCCAGATTCTACCATGCATCCTGGGCTTTCGCTCTTTGGAGTTGAATTGGCTTATACCGATTCGATTCGACTTTTGTATTATGAATTTTCTAAGGCGGTTCCACCAGAAAGTTATGCCTATTTATCCTCCTTTACCAAAGGCGGACTTCCCATTGAAGTGCTCCCTCTCAAGGAAGCGAGTTTTAATGGAAATGCGGCGGTAAATATTATTGATGACGCTGTTTTAGAATTGGAGTACTATGATGTTTATACAAGGGAAGGTCATCAAGAAGAAGAGTTGGCTTTTGAATATTATCAAATCGAAGCAGATGGTCATTTGAGTTTACTCAGTACGCCTTCTTTTATCAGTGAAGAACGCGAATACCTGGAAGCCTCTGCGCGACTATTGTCAATGGATGAATTGAAACGTTATGAAGCGAGGGAATTAAAAATTTTAGAATTGGAATTACTGGCTCAATACGGACAAGTTTTTTCCGATCCTAAATGGCAATCCTATTTCGAAAAAACAAACTGGTACCTTCCTCGCGACCAAGAAGCCGAAGCTTTGCTCAGTGGCCTGGAAAAAATAAACCTCCAAAAAATCCGACAGCTACAGATCAATTTTTAGTCTTCCGCTTAAAGTCTTTAATCTTACCCAGCATTTCTTTTTGCAAATCAAAGGCATGTTCCCTTGTCGCTTTTCTATAGCGATGATCTTCACAAACGATATCTCCCATCCCCTCTAGCATCGGAATCGCGATGCGAAAAGTCATTTCTTCTGTTGTACTTTGTACTTCTGCTTTTCCTTCTCCATAATGCAAATGAATACAATCCGGGCGATCCAAACTCAATTGATAAGACGATTGATCGGAGCCAGGCATCCGTAAATTGATATCTGTTGCCATTCTTTTTTTCCGAGTGGGTACGCCATAGCACACTTCTTCCACCTCTACTTCTATTGCTTGCGCTTTGAAATGGAGCTTCAAAATGACCACAGGCTCATAGGTGAAAAAATTATCGACAGCCTCTGACAAAACCAAGCCTACAGGATCTGGATCTGGCGGTAACAATTCTTGGTAAAACTGATCGATGACCGCCGAACAAGCATGGCGAAAATCCGGCACTCTGGCATCTCCATCATCTTGCATGATACAAACGCCCAAGTAGGCTTGGTAAGATCGGGTTCCGGTAAAATCTTGAAAAAGCCGACAACTATCCACGGGCAAATTATTCTGCCTGTTAAAAGCTTTACAAGCTTCTATGTCCTCAAACAAAGGTGGCTCTTCCGCCAGATACCAGGCTTTGCCATCATAGGCTACTATTTCTGTGCATTCTTCCTTGCGGTGTCCTAGATTTTCGTTGAAGGCTTCACAGGCATTTTGTTGTTGAAAAATATTGGAACCTCCCTGACTGGAGAAACAAACACAGCCATTGTATTCATCACTCAAATGAAAAACGGAATGAGCCGTTTCGTGAATGGCGGTTCCCCAATTGTAACTTTCGGAAGTAAATACATTTTGTGCTAAAAACTGGATATTGGAATTGAGATAAGCGCCGTCGCTATAAGCTTCGCGGTGGAGCAAACCAAAAGCATCTATGCCTAAGATCATACTATCTTTCATAAAATCTGGATAGCGATCTTCATTAAAAGGATCTTGGGATAGCGCCAGGCCATCCGTTTCTTGTTGGGTATAAAAAAAGCTCCAGCGGTTTTTATGGTCTTTGATTTTATTATTGGAATGATAGCCTTCAAAAATCAAGGCTTCGGTATCAGAGAGAAAGCCCGACCAATTTTGATCATAATCTGTATCTGGGAAAAAACAAAGATTGATGGATTGTTCCAATACATTTCTATTGGTAGCGTACAAGAGGATTTTGTCTTTCGGCCAGGGCGAATCGCCTGCATCAAACAAAGCCATTTCGCGAGTGACCGTTCCGTCGAGGGAGAAGAGACTAAAGATGTATTCTACATTGGAATGAGCGGCAAAACCAGGAGAATAAGTAAACTCATGATTGATATTTTGCTGTGGTACCTCGGGTTCAAAAGAGTCGACTGTTCCCCATACACCATTCGCTCTTTTTCTTTTGGAAGGCAGGCCTAGTTCGTTTTCAAATAATTCGTATTCGTAGATCGCCAATTCTACTCGCGTGATTCTTTGAGGGTCCTTGGCTTTTACAGAAAAGATGACTTGTTGTCGATTTCCAGGATGTAAAGGACGGTGAATCCATTTTTGAAAAGTCGCATTTCCAATTGGCAAATCTTCGATTTGTTCCATTTCTACGGGGATCTCTTCCGGAACGGTTATCCGAGGAGGGCAAGCGGTCAATAATAGAAAAAGAGGTAAGAGTCGGATAATCAATTTCATGGTAACTCTATTTTGGTATTGCGATTTGCTGTTTAAATGCTCAAATTTAAAATTACAAAATTTGGCTTGGCCAAACTAGGAATAATACCCTCTAAACCATTTTGGAATAAAAAGAGCAGACTTAAAACAGGAATTAGGAATCAAGAAAATCAGTTAAGCGGAAGGCCTTGGTTTGCTTCCCAGGAATTGAATTGGCAGCAGTCCTGACCAGAACAATGGATAGGAATTGGATTAGAAAGGCGGAGACAAAAAGTGTTTTTTTTACTTAGACCGAATGGCTTCCACAGGGTCCATTGAAGCAGCTTGATAAGCAGGAATCACACCAGATAATATACCAATACTCACAGACCAAATGACTCCAACCATAATATTGGAAAAAGATAAGAACATTTCAAAACCAAAAATATTAGTCAATATTTTGACAATGACTTGCACCATCGCCAATCCAATGAATCCACCGATGACACAAAGAATGACAGACTCTACCAAAAACTCTAAAAGGATAATATACTTTTTGGCTCCCAATGCTTTTTTGATCCCGATGATATTGGTTCGTTCTTTTACAGAGACAAACATGATATTGGCTACGCTAAATACGCCAATGAGAATGGCAAATATTCCGATAATCAATCCGACCAAACTAAGGACATCAAAAAGACTATCGAGGATACTGGTCAGAAGCGACAAATTATTCATCGCAAAATTATTATCCTCCATAGGCTTGAGGCGGCGGTGCGGGCGCATCGCGCCAACGATATCGTCTTTGATTTGATCGAGGCTGATGCCTTCTCCGGCTTTTACCGACAAGAGCGAATTGCCAAAGGCATTATTACTTTTGAGATTAGCCATTGTTTTGGCCAATTCATAAGGCACAAATAAAACCTCATCAAAATCCATCACACTCACCAAGTCTTCTCCAGCAGGTTCGACAATGCCGACCACTTCCAAGGATCGCCCCATCACTTTCACTTTCTTCCCAATGGGCTCTATCGCTCCAAAAAGCTGTTCGGCCAAGGTATTCCCCAGAATGCATTTACTACTGCCATACTGATATTCAGAAGGAGAAAAATAACGGCCTTTCGAATATTCGAGATTAAACATATCTCCATATTCATAAGTTGCACCAACGATTACAGCATTTTCTACATTATTGGATCGGTATTTTAAAGTCTTCAAGCCCAAAACCACGTGATAAGAGATCAATTCGGCATAACGCATCCCTTTCTTCAGTGCTTTGTAATCTTTGTAGTCAGGATTGGGGTGGCGCATCCATTTCCAATAATTCTGCCCCGGATCTTCTGCCCAGGAAAACTTGGTAACATAAACCACATCGTCTCCCAGTTTCTCAAAACTCCCGCGTACATTATCTTCGAGAGAATCTACTGCTGCCTGAACGCCAATGATGCAAAAGATACCTATGGTAACTCCCAATAAAGAAAGGAAGCTCCGCAACTTGTTGGAAACGAGTTGATGAAGGGCTTGATTGACACTTTCCGTTAAGACTTTGAGAAAAACCATTGTTCTTTATTAAATGCTTCTATTTACGCCATCCAATTGGATTTACTGCTGCCGAAGCTACGATATTTAACATTATAGGAAGGACAGCTTTAGATAAAAGGGTACTTTTTATCTGCAAAATGCTGATCAACAAAACAAATAGGCCCCTTTCTCTCTTTAAAAATTCCTTCAAAAATCGAGACTTGGATATCCACTCTTGAATTTGTATCTTTGCGAGTCTTTTTACAAAAGTTGCCAAAATACAAGGGTTCTATTCTGGAACTACCGATTAGAGCACTGCTAAAAACTATACCTATATATGAGAACAAAGCTGTCTCAATTCAACTTCGAATTACCGGAAAAACTAATTGCCAAGTATCCTTCTGATCAAAGAGATGAATCTCGTTTGATGATTGTTCATAGAGATAGTGGTAAGATAGAACATAAAATCTTTAAAGACATTCTTGACATCTTTGAGGAAGGAGATACTATGGTATTCAATAATACCAAAGTTTTCCCTGCTCGTCTTTATGGGCGCAAAGAGAAAACAGGAGCTAGTATTGAAGTTTTCTTACTTCGAGAACTCAACTCTGAAGCCAGATTATGGGATGTATTGGTAGATCCTGCTAGAAAAATCCGGGTTGGTAACAAATTGTATTTTAGTGATGAAGGGGAAACCGATCGTTTGGTCGCAGAGGTTGTTGATAATACCACTTCCAGAGGCCGTACCATTCGCTTTTTATATGAAGGAACAGATGAGGAATTCCACGGAGAACTAAATACTCTTGGAAATACACCTCTTCCAAAATACATCAATCGCCCTGTAGAACCGATTGACAAAGAACGCTACCAAACGGTTTATGCCAAAGAAATGGGAGCTGTAGCTGCACCAACCGCCGGACTTCACTTTAGTATGGAACTATTGAAACGTCTGGAATTAAAGGGAATGGATGCGGCAGAATTGACTTTACATGTTGGCTTGGGTACTTTTAGAAGTATTGATGTAGAAGATTTGTCGAAGCACAAAATGGATGCAGAATACTTCCGAGTGACACAAGATATTGTAAACAAGGTCAATCGTGCTAAAAAAGAAAACAAGCGAATTTGTGCGGTAGGAACGACTTCTATGCGTGCCATTGAGTCTGCAATTTCGGCAGAAGGCAATCTTAAGGTAGCAGAAGGTTGGACGAATAAATTTATTTATCCGCCATTCCAAGTCCACATTGCCAATTCGATGATCACCAATTTCCACTTGCCTAAATCTAGCTTAATGATTATGGTTTCTGCCTTTGGTGGCCAGGATTTGATCAAAGAAGCTTATCAGCAAGCGATCAAAGAAAAATATAAATTCTTTAGTTATGGAGATGCGATGTTAATTCTCTAGGCATAAGAAGTAATAAATACTTTAAAAAAGCGTATCATATTTGGTACGCTTTTTTTATTAGCCGTTGTTAGATAAAGAAGTGGCTTAAAAGTTTCTTCAAGTAATAAGTGCGCATGCGATTTTTCCTATGGATAGTTCTTTTATTCGCTTTTTGCTCCGCAAAAGCCAAAACGACAGATACGCTGTGGCTTTCCCTCTCTTTCTATTCTGAAACACTCTCTCTCCCACATTCAGGAGCGGCGATCCCTTTAGTAGAGGGTACCGTGGCAGAAAACAACTTGGTGCGTTGGTATGAGCAGCTGAAGGCGAACTGGCCGCATGATCTCTTGTTGCAAAACATACAAAAACAAAAGAAACAATTACAACTGAATGATTGGCTATACTATGAATTGATTTGGCAAACCGCCAAACAACTGTCAACGGGAAACCCATTGCAAGAACGACTGATTAGCTGGTTTTTATTGAGTGAATCGGGTTATGATACTCGTATCACTTTCCGAGATCGACAAATATTCCTGTATGCCTATACCGAAGAAGGCGTCTTTGATACCCCCATGATCGAATTGGAAGCACGCAAATTTGTCAACCTCAGCAGCATTCATGATGGCATGAAGAATCCTACTGGTGCGCTTAATATGCTGCAATTCAAAGCAGCTCCTTACGGAAAAGCTTTTTCCTTTTCCTTACAACCCTGGCCACTATTGAGCCCCAAGCCCATCCAACAAACGATTCGTTTTTCCTGGCAGGAGGAAGCCTACAAATTATCTTTGACGGTGGATCAGACGGTGGCGAATATCATGCAGGACTATCCTATTTTTGAAGAGCATCGATACCTCGAGATTCCGCTTTCTTCGACCTTAGCCAATACTCTTTTACCTCAATTGGCAGAGATTTTAGAAGATAAAACAGAAAAGGAAGCCTTGGAGATATTGGTGTCTTTTACCCGCACGGCCTTTGACTATAAAGATGATCGGGATCATTTCGGAAAAAACAAACCGATGATCGCAGATGAGTTATTTCACTACTCATTTTCGGATTGTGAGGACAGATCTGCTTTATTTTACAATTTGGTACGAAGTTTATTGGACTTACCAATGATAATCATAGCCTACCCCAATCACCTGACTATCGGAGTAGCATTGGGTCAAGAAATTGGTCCTTCTATTCAATATGAGGGGAAGGCGTATTATATCTGTGATCCTACCGGACCAACCAATTCTGCGCGAATTGGAGCCGTTCCAGAGGGTTATGAGGAGATTTCTTTCGAAATTTTGGGACAATATCGGTAATTTTTCAAAATTCTTAAGAGAGGAGGAGAAATTCACGTATAAAAAAAATAAGATATAATCTACTAACAACCAACAAGTTAAAGCAAAAATAAAACTTAAAAAGAAAGTAATTGCATTAGTCTTAGAGAAAAGTAAATTATATTTTGTTTGTCCATAAAAAATAGCTATTGTAACTACTAAATAAGTTTATTACTTTTGTTGAAATTTTAGAAACATTTTTATTGAAAAGGAGTTACTTTCCAAACAAAAAGTGTTTTAAAATTTGATTTTTTACTTTTTAATTTTATCGAAATATGTATTGGACATTAGAATTA